>JAUZOX010000071.1 GCA_030706265.1 Bacteroidota bacterium
GATCAACGCTCCGCAATCGATCGCAAGACGTACAGACTTTGATGGCATCACTTCGATTGCATATTACGATCCCGATCCGGAAGCCTTACCCATCAATTCAGGAGGACTGACTATCGGGGGACGGCTGGGCTCCTCCCTTGCCAAGGGCATCTCCCAGACAGCCGGTACCATCGCCAGGGAACCCGGAATCAGCAGACTGCTTCGCGGAAAAATCACGCTTACCGACTTAGCCGGACTGGGCCTGTCGGGCATCAATCTGATTACAAAAGGCGACCTGTCGATTTCCCGTGAATATGATGAAGAAGGAAACCTAAAAGGTTATTCACTTTATGATGGGACTAAAAAATTAACCTGGCTGCCATAACCTGCCGCCTTAAAAAATTAATTCCGAACTGTAACAATATGAAATTATTATCCGTCACATATCTAAACGACATAATGCAGTAGCATATCGTCAATAACAATACTACTGAAAACTTATTAAAGACTAAGCCATGAAAAAGAATGTATTAAAAAAAGAATTTGCAGTCTTAGTTCTGCTGCTTTTCTCGCTGGGTGTGATGGCTCAGGAGGGAAACAAAAATGTAATTACGCAAAACCGTGATGTTTCAACTTTTGATGGAATAAAAGCATCGGGGATTTTTAAAATCACCTTTACCCAAGGGGAACCTCAGTCCGTTAAAATTGAAACCGATGAAAATTTAATTGACCGGGTTGCTACCGAAGTAAGTGGCGGCGTTTTGGAACTCAGCACAAAGGGGAGCGTACGAAATCCGAGCAAAATGAATATCTATATCACGGCCAAAGATCTTAAATCGCTTGAGTTGAGTGGTGCGGGTAAATTCACGACAACCAATAAAATCACGACTTCAAAATTAAAAATAGAGCTGAGCGGAATTTCAGCTGCCACACTCACAGCTGACGCCGCAATTGTCTCCTGCGACCTATCCGGAGTTGGTAAACTTGAGATTGAAGGCACAGGAGATATGCTCACTGCCGACATATCAGGAACCTCAAAACTTGTTGCCACCAAGTTTGAAGTCAAAGACGTGAAAGTCGACGCCAGCGGTGTTGGAACTGCCACGGTCAACGCGACCAAATCGGTTTCATTTGATGCCAGTGGGGCTTCAAACATTAAATACATGCCCCACGACAATCTGGAAATCAAAACCAGAGAGACCTCAGGTGCTGCCCGAATCTCAAAAATAGGGGGAGAAACGACAATGGATATCAATACAAAAGTGGATGTCAGTACGGATGTTAATGCAGAAGTAAATACCATTGGAGATTCAACCAAGATTAAAATTGGGAAACTGAATATTGATGTGATTGATGGTCCGCAAACTGAAGTGAGACTGGGAAGCAACAAATTAATCGTTGACGAAAACGGAAAGGTTCAGTTTTCAAAGAGTAAACGACCCAACACATTCCACAGTCACTGGAGCGGTTTTTACATTGGCGTATGTGGTTATCTGACCTCTTCGGGCAAACTCGATCCTCCGGTTCACGATAATTTCATGAGTCTGGACATGATCAAGTCAACCAATGTGCAAATCAATTTATTCGAACAGAACTTAAAGCTTTCATCAAATGCAGGATTTGTTACCGGAGTCGGAATAGATTGGCGTAACTACCGGTTTGACCACCATAATGTCGTATTAGATGCCAATTCAGATCATTTTGACGGATCCCTGATGAACGATGCCAGCTATGAAAAGAGTAAACTGCTGGCGACCTATCTGACCGTTCCGGTCCTGCTTGAATTACAAACCAACAGGTTCACAAACAAGAATAGTTTTCACATTGCCGGAGGAGTAAGTACAGGACTGAGAATCGGATCACATTCCAAGGTAAAATTTGAAAATTCAAACGGCAAAACCGGAAAAGATAAGAATCACGATGATTTTAACCTCAACCCTTTCAAGTTAGATGCCACAGCATTGATTGGCTGGGGAGGCATCAATCTTTATGGCAATTACGCCTTGATTGATATGTTTAAATCAGGTGCAGGCCCAGTTGGCTTGAATAATGAACCCATTAAGCTGCGGCCGTTTTCTGTTGGATTAAGGCTTGTTTTTGACTAATAACGCTTGTAATACCATCTATTCAGAGCTAAAACATTGAAGAGTGAGGCAACTTAGTTGTTTCACTCTTTCGTTTTCTATGATATTTTTTTTGTAATTTTACAGGCCATATTTAAAACAAAAAACTTATACCACATATGTCAGGACACAATAAATGGTCAACAATCAAACGGAAAAAGGGAGCACTTGATTCGAAGCGCTCAAAAGCCTTCTCTAAAATCATCAAAGAAATTACAGTAGCCATAAAAGAAGGTGGTGACCCGGATCCCGTGAATAATCCCCGTTTACGTGTTGCTATTTTAAATGCAAAAGGTGTAAACATGCCCAAAGATAATATTACCAGGGCAATCAGCAAAGCATCAGAAAAAGGGGGAGCCAATATTACGGAATGCAGCTATGAAGCATATGCATCCCATGGCGTTGCACTCTTTATTGATTGTGCAACAGACAATGAAAAAAGAACCATTGCAAACATCCGTATGTATTTGAATAAACACAACGGTACGCTTGGAACCAAAGGATCTTTAAGCTTTATCTTTGACCGGAAAGGGGTATTTACCATACCGAAAGGCACCCTGGATCCGGATGCATTTGAAATGGAAATGATCGACGCCGGAGCCGAAGACATCAGCCTTGAAGAAGATGTTTATACGGTTACTACCGCCCTTGAGGATTTCGGAACGATGCAACGCAAACTGGAAGAGCTGGGCATAGAGGCTGAAAATGCAGAACTGGAACGCATTCCTAAATCAACTGTCAAGGTGGATCTCGAATCGGGACAAAAAGTCATGAAGCTCATCGACATCCTCGAAGACGACGACGATGTTTTGAATGTTTTCCACAACATGGAAATGACGGAAGAATTAATGGATAGTCTTGAATAAATTTTCCTTCTAATCACTACTTGCAAGTATAAAGGACCACTTCTGGAAGTTGAAACACCGGGAGTGGTCCTTTTTTATCGGGCCACTTCGTTTAAACCAAAATAAAAACGCCTCGGAATACCCCGAGGCGATTTTTATTTTGAACCAACTGCTAATAAATCAGCAATTCATTGTGCCGGATTATTATTATTTCATGTTGGTAACGATGTCTAAGGTATCCTGAGCAATAACCAGCTCCTCGTTGGTCGGAACGACCATTACCGTAACTGCGGAATCAGGAGCACTGATAATCACTTCCTTACCACGTTTACCATCATTGGCTTCCTTACTGAATTTGACGCCCATGAATTCGAATCCCTCCATGATGGCTTCACGTCCGGGAACATCATTTTCACCGATTCCACCTGTGAAGATAATGACATCTACCCCATCCATTGCGGCCGCGTAAGCCCCGATATACTTTTTAATCCTGTAATAGAACATACCCAGAGCCAGTTGTGCACGTTTGTTTCCATCATGTGCGGCCTTTTCAACATCACGCATATCGGAAGAGACGCCCGAAATGCCAAGTATACCGCTGTGCTTGTTGATAAGGGTATTTGCAGTGGCACTGTCCATTTCTTCGCTGTTGATGATATGCAACAATGCTCCGGCATCGATATCACCACAACGTGTACCCATCATCAATCCCTCGATAGGAGTCATCCCCATTGAGGTATCAAACGACTGGCCATTTTTGATGGCGCACAAAGAGGCACCGTTACCAAGATGACAAGTGATGATCTTTAAATCTGCAAGATTCTTTCCAAGGATTTCGGCTGCACGTTTTGAAACAAAACGGTGGCTCGATCCGTGAAATCCATAGCGACGTACCTTGTGCTTTTCATATAACGAATAAGGAATGCCATAGAGATAGTTTTCTTCAGGCATCGTTTGATGGAAAGCGGTGTCGAATACGCCAACCTGTGGTACCGTAGGCAAGAGTTTCTTGATGGAATATACCCCTTCCAGATTGGGTGGATTGTGCAACGGGGCCAGGTCAATGCAATCGATAAGTGCTTCTATAACGTCGTCGGAAATGTAAACGGATTGTTTGAAGAGTTCGCCACCATGTACTACACGGTGTCCGACTGCATCAATCTCATTCAGGCTCTTGATACTGCCATATTTCTCACTGATAAGAATACCCAAAACATATTCAATACCAGACTGGTGGTCCAGAATGTCGCCTTCCAGCTTAAGTTCAGCCCCATCGTTCCTTTTGTGTTTTATCACTGAGCCCTTAAGGCCTATTTTTTCAACGAGCCCTTTTGCAAGCACTTCAGCAGAAGGCATATCAAAAAGTTGATATTTGATCGACGAGCTACCGCAATTCAATACTATGATCTTCATTATCTTTAAAAGTTCTTTAGTTTAATAACAACGGGTTTATTCGCGGCCAAGATTAGAAATAGGGCCCTTCTTGACAATCTTTTTGCCATCGTGATATTTGTAGAAACCTTCCCCCGTGTAACGTCCCAGTAAGTTGGCCCGAACCAGACGCTTGATGATCGGATTGGGTTTATATTTGGTCTCACCGAATTCTGCAAAAAGATTTTCCATCCACTTCAACAGTTTATCAAGGCCAATACGGTCGGCAAGTTCAAAAGGTCCAAACTGATGACCGGAAGCTTCTTTCATGGTTTCGTCGATGTCGGATACATTAGAAACCCCTTCCATCAGCAACTGACAAGCTTCGTTGATGAGCGCACAAATGATGCGGGTGCTGACGTGACCCGAAGATTCGTTAACCTGAATGAGTTTTCGATCGATCATGCGGGCAAACTTATTAACCATCTCGATGGTATCCTGGTTAGTGTGCACGGAATGGACCAGTTCAATAATATTAACCTTGTTAACAGGGCTAATAAAGTGCAGTGAGATAGAACGTTCAGGATAATCGAGCACCTCGGCAATATCACTGATCATCAAGGTGGCTGTGTTCGATGCAATCACAGCATCGGGACGGACCACTGCTTCGATACGACGAAAGACATCCTTGCGGACTTCCAGTTGAGACCCCTTAATATTGGTGTTCACGGCTTCAATAACCAGATCGCAATCCGCTATATTTTGGTATTCGGTAGATCCTTTGATGCGGGAGAGAATGAGCTTCTTCTCATTTGCGGTTAAACCCCATTTACTGATACGGTCATCCAGCATTTCATTGATTCTGTCAAATGCCATTTTAACGTGATCTTCCGTTATATCAATAAAGCTAACCTCTAAACCGGATTGACTTACCAATATCGCAATTTGCTGACCCATTAATCCGCAACCCACAATACCTACCTTTTGCAGCGAGCCTTTATGCTTGACTGATTTACTTAAACTGAAATCATCTAGTGATTCGGACATAATTTATGAATGTTATGTTTGTGAAAATATTATCCGTTGATTCCTGCTGCCTGATTTGCGGTAATGGCAACCAGATTGACGATATCATTTACCGAGCAACCACGTGACAGATCATTGATTGGTGCTGCCATACCCTGCAGGATAGGGCCGATTGCTTCAGCGCCTGAATAGCGTTGAACCAGTTTGTAAGCAATATTGCCGGCTTCGAGTGATGGGAAAACAAGCACATTAGCCCTGCCTGCAATTTTACTACCGGGAGCCTTCGACGCGCCGACCGACTCTACGATTGCAGCATCTGCCTGAAGCTCTCCATCTATTTGAAGTGTTGGATCCATCTCTTTGGCAAGACTGGTTGCACTCACGACTTTATCCACCATTTCGTGCTTAGCACTTCCTTTTGAGGAAAAGCTCAACATGGCTACCCGTGGTTCAATTCCAACAATCGCCTTTGCTGTTTTTGCAGTGCTTACGGCTATTTGAGCAAGTTCGGCATCCGTAGGATTGGGGTTGACCGCACAGTCGGCAAATACCATCATTCCATTATCCGTATAGTCGGGTTTTTGGAAAATCATAATAAATGCGCCCGAAACGACACTCACACCCGGTAAGGTTTTCACAACCTGAAATGCAGGACGCAAAACATTGCCTGTGGCATTCATGGCTCCGGCTACTTCGCCATCGGCCTCTTTGTTTTTAATTAATAACGTTGCCAAATACAGGGGATCTTCAACAAGACTATTGGCCTGCTCTATCGTCATGCCTTTACTCTTGCGGATATCAAATAACATCCCGGCATAAAACTCTTTCCGGGGATTGTTTTGGGGGTCTATAATAATGGCCTTGTCTAAGTTACTTAAATTGTTCTCTTGCTGGAATTTCAAAATCACATCGTGATTTCCCAGAAGAATAATTTTCGCAATACCTTCACCGAGGATAATATCCGCGGCCCTTAATGTCCGTTCTTCAGTTCCTTCTGCAAGTACAATTGTCTTTTTATGTTTGCAGGCATTTGAGCGAATGTCTTCAATGAGTCCCATACTAATACGTTTATTTTTAGTAGTTTATATATTATTGTTTTGGTTTTGCAAAGTTAGACAGTATTTTTATTTTTTACTTAATAATCGGGGATGTTTTTCAAGGAGTAAGATGCAGAAATATTAAAGTGCGTATCTTTGCAACAGATATGCAACAGGACAGTTTACCATACAGACAACAAAACATTGTTCAACCGAATAATGTTCATCAGGTTATACCATTGCTTGGTCCTGTGAAGTCTATGCTCCCCGATAGTCTTCAACAAGGGATCCCCCCTTATGCAGATCCTCATTCCAAGCCCACAGATTCCATATATGCCCGTTTGGAATTAAATCAATTTTACTGGACATATGACCAGGCGGCTTCAAAAAGCAAGTTTAAATTAAGGCCTGTTCATACTGAAAAATCGATTTTCACTTCAACCCAATTGAAGGCGGTCAATGTAGAACCGGCATTAATAAATGACCAGGGGTTTAACTGGTTAACCGGTATACTTGTCATGTGTTTCGTCATTTATACCGTAACGCAGTTTCTTTATTCCAAAAGGCTAAGACAGATCTTCAAGGCTGCATTGGCTCGTCGTTATGTAAGCCAGCTCATCCGTGAGGGGGAACTCTTCCGGGAACGAATCACAATCGGGTTGCTTTTTATTTTCTTTTTTACTGCAGCGACTTTTATTTTTCAAGATATCAGGTATGTATTGAATATCGATCTGGCATACCCGGGGCTAACCTATTTTTCAATATTAACCGGGCTGTTTGTCTTCTGGCTCATTAAAGTGTCTGCAATCAGGTTTTTGGGATTTGTATTCAAAAACCAATCTTCGGCATATGAATACAATCTGACGAGCCTTATCTATCTTGAAATCATTGGACTTATTTTATTACCGCTTTCTTTACCGGCAATTTTTCAGGACCCTCAATTGTTTTCAAAAATCGGGTTAATAGTAATCCTTACCGGACTATTGATTAACCTTATAAGAGGATTTTTGGTGGGGCTTTACAACACAAAATTTTCAATATTCTATTTAATTTTGTACCTTTGCACACTCGAAATTTTACCACTGATCGTAGTAGTAAAAATCTTTATTAACCATTAAAGAGTAATGATTATCAGTATACTTCGCTGATCATAGTTAAACCTTTAAAACCTTACCCTCTTGAAAGTAAAAAACATACTTGTTTCCCAACCTAAGCCTCTTGACATTGATAAATCACCCTATGGTGACATTATTAAAAAGTATAATGTTAACATAGAGTTTCGGAAATTTTTCAAAATAGAAGGCGTAGAAGCACGTGAACTGCGAAAAGAAAGGGTTCAGATTCTTGACCATACCGCGATAATCTTAACCAGCCGTAATTCGGTTGACCATTTGTTCAGGCTTGCAAAAGAAATGCGTGTCGAGATGCCCGACACCATGAAGTATTTTTGCATTACAGAGGCAACTGCGCTCTATCTTCAAAAGTATGTGACCTACCGAAAGCGTAAAATATTCCATGGCCTACAGACCTTTCCTCAGTTACTGGAATTGATTCTTAAACACAAAGACGAAAAGTTTTTATTTCCATGCTCTAATGAGCCAGACGAGCTTCCTATATCGTTGCTGACAGAACACAAAATTAATTTCAGGAACGTGGTTATGTATACTACCCCTCCCAACATCATGAAGGACGAAATTGACATCAAGAAATATGATCTGCTAGTTTTTTACAGCCCGATTGGAATCAAATCGTTATTCACGAATTGGCCCGATTATGTACAAGGGACTCAATATATTGGCGCCTTTGGAGCCAATACTGCCAGTGCAGCACGAGAAGCCGGTCTAGAATTGATCGTTGAAGCACCGTCATGTACCGCACCTTCCATGACAATGGCCATTGAGCAATTCCTACAAAAGAACAATAAGAAATAAATATGAGAAAACGTTGACCCCCGCTTTTTCTTCTTATTTTTTGCATTTGTGAGCAACGAAGCCACTTTTCCCAAAAACACGTTCAGAAAAGCTGAACATCTATGCAGTAGAAATCTGATTAACACTGTATTTGAAAGGGGGCAATCCTTTTATTGCAGCCCATTCAGGGTTATATGGCTCGACACACATTTTCCAACTTCGGTTCCCGCACAGTTGCTTACAGCCGTTCCTAAAAGATATTTTAAAAAAGCCTGGCAACGCAATCTGATGAAAAGGTTGATCCGGGAGGCTTATCGACAAAACAAAGCACCATTTTACTCTGTTTTACAGTCAAAACAAAAACAATGTGCAGTGGCAATCGTGTTTACTGGCAAAAAAATAATCAGTTCATATGAAACCGAAGCCGCAATAATTATAATTTTACGACGTTTAACCGATGAGTATGAAAAAGTTGCTTTCTGAGTTTTTGATATTGGTCATCCGATTTTATCAATACACTATTTCTCCATTGCTTCCCCCTTCGTGCAGATACACACCAAGTTGTTCTGCATATGGAGTTGAAGCCATCCGGAAATACGGTCCTTTTAAAGGTGGTTGGCTGACGATAAAAAGAATTTCCAGATGCAATCCATGGGGTGGAAGCGGATATGATCCGGTCCCATAGTATCCGACTTTTTTGACATCACCCGGTTATCTTTAAAAGATCAAACGACTAAAGTTTTGCAACACACTAATTTCTAACAACATGCTAAAGAAATCCGCTTTTCTTTTATTGAGTATATTCTTCACGTTCACTATTCAGGCTCAGGATAATAGTAAGTCAACTAATCAAGAAAATTTCGAGATGGTTAAAAATCTTGAAATTTATTTTAACTTATATAAAGAGCTGAATACGAATTATGTTGAAAACCTCAAGCATGGTGATTTGGTTCGTAAAAGCATTGACGGTATGCTGGCTTCCCTGGATCCATATACCATCTATATCCCGGAAAGTGATCAGGAAGATATTGCCTTGCTGACCAAAGGGCAATATGGTGGTGTTGGGGCCCTGATCCATAAAAAGGGAACTGAAACCATTATCTCCGATCCCTATGAAGGTTTTCCGGCTTTCAAAGCAGGTTTGAGGGCCGGTGACCGACTTCTTGAAATTGATCATCAGTCACTTGATAATAAAAGCGTTGAAGATGTGAGTTCCATGTTAAAAGGACAGGCAGGAACCACTTTCAAGTTAAAGGTCCGTAAGTTGCAAACTGGTAAAACGGTGGATCTGGAACTCACCCGTGAAACCATTGCCATTCCCAATGTACCATATTCCGGGTTATTTAAAAACGATATCGGATATATCAAGCTGGCTTCAACGGTTGAAGGATCCTTCAATGAATTTCAACAGGCCTTTTTAAAACTTAGGGAGAATAAAAAGTTAAAAGGGC
>JAUZOX010000710.1 GCA_030706265.1 Bacteroidota bacterium
CCTTTAAATGCCATATTTCTTGACTTTATTGTAAAGTGTGGGACGGGTTATTCCGAGTTGATTGGCTACTGCCGTCATATTCCCGCCCTGACGGTTTATTGCACTGATTATCATTTTCCTTTCCATGTCATCCAGCGTTTCTCCCTGAGGTGAAAAGTCGCCGGAGTCATAACCAAACACAAAATCTTTTTCAGTCAGGATCGTATTATCCGAAAGAATAACCACCTTTTCGATGGTATGTTGGAGCTCCCTGATGTTTCCGGGCCAGGAATTTGTTTTTAACTTTTCGATTGCATTTGTGGATAATTGAAGATGAGGCTTGTTGTATTTCCTTCCATAAATATCCAGATAGAAATTGGTGATGCTTTCGATGTCTTCCTTTCTGTCCCGCAAGGCAGGCAGCGGAATGGTAATCGTATTGATCCGATAAAGCAGATCCTGCCTGAACTGGCCATCGGCTACCATCTGCTGAATGTTTTTGTTGGTAGCACAAATCAACCGGACATCGAATGGCTGCTCCTTGTTTGATCCGACAGGGGTAACGATACGGGTTTGCAAGACAGTCAGCAGCTTCGACTGTAAATGCATCGGTAAATTACCAATCTCATCCAGTAAGAGCGTACCCTTGTTTGCCAGTACAAACTTCCCGATCCGGTCGTCCACCGCATTGGTGAACGCCCCTTTCTTATGGCCGAATAGTTCGCTCTCGAACAGGGTTTCCGTTAACGAAGCGAGGTCGACCATTACAAAGAGCTCATTGGCACGCGCCGAAAGACGATGAATCTCCCTGGCGATCAACTCCTTCCCTGTTCCGTTCTCACCTGTGATCAGAATATTGGCATCGGTCCTGGCGACTTTGTTGACCAGTTGCAGGATAGTTTGCATGGAGGGGCTCTTGCCAATTACCAATTCCGAACCTTGATTCAACTCCTGTTTAATCAACTGTTCCCTTGATTTCAGATCCGAGATCTCAGCGCACGATTTACACAACCGGTATGCTGCTTTCAACGTGGCTTTGAGCTTTTCGTTCTCCCAGGGCTTCAGCACAAAATCGGTGGCACCCTCCTTCAGGGCCTTTACCGCAAGCTCCACATCTCCATACGCCGTAAACATCACGACTTCGACTTCCGGAAACTGTGCCTTAATCTCTTTGAGCCAATAAAGTCCCTCGTTACCGGTATTGACACCGGCGGTAAAGTTCATATCGAGCAAAACCACATCATAATTGATTGATCGCAGTTCGCTGATCAGCCGGTTGGGATTGGAGATGGTCTGGACAACCTCAAATTCAAATTGAAGAAACAAGTTTAGAGCGGAAAGAATCTTTTTATTGTCATCGGCCACCAATAATTTTCCCTGCTTCATCTCTTTTAGGATTTAATAACAAATCTAAAAATATTTAACACATATCCGTAAAAAATAATTACACCTTCTCATTTATTATTTTAATGACCCATAAGGTAATCAACAGGTTATAAAAACTGGCATACCGTTGGCATCTGTCGTTTCAAACATCCCTGAAATGAAAACGGAAAAAAATATCATACTCGATTTAATGCTTCTGGGTTTAACCATTGCAATGATGATCTTGTTCAAAGTTACCTTCTATGGTGCAAATGCTGACGACGCCCAAAGAAAAACGGATCCTGTTTCGATAAAAGTAAATCGTGATCTAAAGCAATTAGGAGAATTTAAAACATCGGCTCAAACCATGTCTCCGGGCATGAGCCAGGCCGATGCCACCCCGAGGATCATGGAGGTGCTTGTTCACCTGCATAAGGGAGAGTTTTACTCAGCCCTGGCACTGTGCAATCAATCGGTTACCATCGATACGACAGACGCACGGTTTTATTATTTAAGGGCCGGTATCTATGACAAGCTGAACAAGAAACTGCAAGCGATAAAAGATTACTCTCATGCTTTAAAGCTCAATCCTCAATTCTGCCAG
>JAUZOX010000711.1 GCA_030706265.1 Bacteroidota bacterium
CAATAAAAAATACAACGTATTTTTGTTTTTTAAAGAAAGGCAATTGAGTCATGAAATATATATCCATAATTTTTTTGTGGGTGATACTACTCACAACAAGCACATAAGAGGCGTGCACAACAGCAATCATCTCGGGGAAAGCAACCATCGACGGACGTCCATTGCTTTTCAAACAAAGAGATACGGATGAGTTAAATAATAAGCTGGTTTCTTTTAACGATGGAAAATATTCGTATATCGGATTGGTCAACTCAAAAGATTTAGGGAATTAGGCCGTATGGGGCGGATATAATAGTGCAGGATTTGCTATTATGAATTCGGCTTCATATAATCTGAACAACAATGACTCGGTTAAAGATGCCGACAATGAAGGATATATTATGAAACTGGCCTTACAAACATGTGCATCCCTGAATGATTTTGAAAAGCTTCTTAAATCACTCCCGAAACCATTAGGCATTAATGCTAATTTTGGAGTTATAGATGCTCAGGGAGGTGCTGCTTATTATGAAACCGGCAACTTTCGATATACAAAAATTGACGTAAACAATCCGGTCATCGCCCCTTTTGGGTATGTCATCCGTACAAACTATTCTTTCTCGGGTGAGCGCGTAACAGACAAAGGACTGATTCGCTACAATACAGCACAAGAGTTATTCGATCGAGCTTCGATGACAAATTCCATTTCATATAGTTTTATTCTCAAATATGTATCGCGTTGTTTGAAGCATTCGCTAACCAAAGTGAATTTGTATGACAATATTCCCTCAACCACTCAGGAACCTGTATTTGTAAACTTTAGAGACTTCATCCCCCGTAATAGTACCTCAGCTGCAATTATTGTCCAGGGAATAAAAGGGAATGAATCCCCACAATTAACCACAATGTGGACTATTCTTGGTTCTCCTCTATGCTCTGTTGTCATTCCGGTCTGGATTACAAAAAATCATGATCTTCCTGCAATTTTAGCTGCCGACACCAATGGAAATGCAAAACTTTGTACAATAACACTCATTTTAAAGAAACAGCTTTTCCCAATTGAAAAAGAAAACGGATATGACTATTTAAATCTGGCAGCATTGTTATCAAAAGATCGAAATGGAATTTATCAGAAAATAGTACCCATTGAGGATCAAATTGTGTCCGAATCCGAGAAATACATCACAAGATGGAGAAAAGATGGAATAAACGAAAAAGAGGCACTACAATTTTATCATTGGGTCGACCAATTCGTTTTAGAATCTTATAAAAACAATTTTGGTTTATAAAGAATATATCTGGTGAAACCGATAAAGTCAATATTGTTATTCTGTACCCTGTTAATCGTTACAGGGACTTCATTGCATGCACAACCTGCAATAATTGACAATACCACACAAAAAATACCTTTATCTTATGCTTCAATCAGTCATATTAACCGACTAAATCAACTTTGTTTAAAATACATCGCATTAAGAAAGTCGGACATCGCCGTAAAATATGCGAATAGTGCATTAATACTGGCATTACAACACCATGACTCAAGAGGTGAAGCTTTAGCACTGCTGAACTTGGGTGATGCTTATACGACACGCGGAAGTTATCACCGAGCACTTTCTCATTTAGTCCGATCCTTAAAATTAAAAGATACAATTCAGGACAACAGATTTACATCTAAAATCTATCATGATTTGGCAACTGTTTTTGTCCGGATGAAACAATACCCTCTTGCATTAAAGTATTTTTACAGAACCACTCCTCAATATGATGAACCTGTTTTCATTCACCGAAAGCATCACCGGGTTTCCCGAGCCATAAAAGATTCTACCTTACAAATTATCCCCTTGCAGCTAACCAGAACGCTCACAACCAACCCGACATTCGTTTCTTCTCCGGATTCGATCAAATTACTCTCAGCGATTTTCAATGATGACACCATCTTGAAAAATGACTCAACAATCGAC
>JAUZOX010000712.1 GCA_030706265.1 Bacteroidota bacterium
CTCTCATACAACATCTTCCCGTTCAACACATCTTCTCCCATCTTCTTCAATGCCTTCTCGTAGGGATAAAAGCCGATAATCTTCGACACGAGGTCCAGCGCTGTAATCAACGGAATATGAGCAGAAATCATCAACGTCATGCTTTGGCAAAAACGGGCCATATATAGTTTTTTAATCAGCCGGTTCACGACCGGAGTCTTTAAAAGCAAAAGGGAGGTCACTTTTCTGAAAGTAAATGTCTTGCGCAAAGACCACAGTGACACGCATCCGACAATAAACACACCGGTATACAGCCAAAAATAGCGGGTCAAAATATGCGACAAATGCATCACAAACCGGGTAAGTGCAGGAAGCTCTCCGTTAAAACGCTTAAACACATCCTGAAACATCGGAACGATGAAATTCATCATGAAAATAACAACGACAAAAGCTGTAATAATGACCAGCACCGGATAAGAGAAAGTACTTACCAACTGTCGCTGCTGCTTTAACCGAACCTCAAAATAAGTACTGAGCTCTTCCAGCACTTCGATTATCTTGCCGGTCTCCTCACCGATCCGCAGACTGTAGTATTCATGCAGAGAGATCTTCCCCGTCTGGTTTAATGCTTCCGACAGGCTGTTCCCTTCCACCAGGTTCTCGTAAATACCGCTGAAAAAAGATCGCTCCTGCTCATTATTCTGTTCCTTGACAAATATCGTAAAGGCTGTCTTGATGTCCAGTCCCGAGCCCAGCAACATTCCCAGCTCGGAATAGAAGTTCTCTTTCTTCGACAAAGAAAACTTCCGCTGTGTCAATTTGATCTCTTTATGAAGGAACGACAAGGACTCCGGCTTATCCTGCCGGGGTTCCTCCACCACAGGCTTTCTCTTTATTTGTTTCAGATCAATACTCAAAGCTGATATTTTTAGAGTTGAACTTGGTTTCCTGTGGATATTGCTTCGAGAACCGGTATTTTATATTCCGGGGCTTTGTCAATATTTGAAATTCAAAACCGTTTACCAACCGCGTTTCGGATAAAAATCCGAATTGCAGAGAATCGGTTTTTATCTTTAAGGTATCTATTGAGTTTCCTTTGTAAATCAACACATGAGAAGCATCAAAACAGAAGCGGGCAATCTCGCAGGTGTCCTTAAAAATAAGCGTATCATTTCGCCACAGTATGGAATCGGATTTGAAAAAGGAATAATCAAGCGTATATTTCAACATGACGGCATCTTTCGACTGATTAAAATCCTCCGATAACATCTGCTGCCGGATCATGAAATACCCCGAATAGATCAGTCCGATCACAACCGACGAAATGACCATCGTTAACACAATCTCAACCAGCGTGAAAGCCGGCAACCGCTTATTGCTGTATATTCGTCCGGTTCTGTCCATCCGTCATTATATTTTTCCTTTTAACCATTCTTTTTTCTGCAAGCAGTACCTTTTGTTCAGAAAACACTTCCAGCTCCAGAAGATAAAGTCCGAGAATCGTATCATTATCAATCGTTTTTTCAACAACAATCAGCTTTCCTGTTTTAATCGAATCAGGAAATACATGAAATCCTCTTGTATCGTCACCGGCATAACTTTCGGCAAGGGCATTTGCTTCAAGCCGTTCTTTCACATTGTCGCTTGTCTGCGAGCGAAGGATGACCGACAACGCCATAAAAAAGATGACCATACAAATCACAAGTGCAACCAAGGTTTCCAAAAGCGTTGATGCATTTACCCGTGCAACAGCAATCTTTCTCAAAAGTACCGATCTTCGCATTCTCATCATCTTTATCTTCATTACTTTTGTCTGTCAATCCAGATACATGACCAATTTCTTTGCTCCTGCATTTTTAAACAACGACACCCCCGTATAAGAAGTCGGAAGTCTTCGGGCATCGATGCACACATTCAAAAGGTAATTCTCATCGTAGGTATATTCTGTTCTTCGCACAAATC
>JAUZOX010000713.1 GCA_030706265.1 Bacteroidota bacterium
CCGCAACATCTACCTCGGGTATGTTAGTAAGCCGCATGTCGATTGATGAAATAATCCTGATATTTTCTTCAACCCCGGTATGAGGCATGCTGGTGGGCATCAGTAAAAAGGATCCTTCGCCCAGTGAAGGCATAAATTCCTTACCCATACCGGGAAATCTTTTGCTGACCGATTGCCAGAGGGCTGTTTTCCGAACTCCTTCACTGGATGCAAATCCGAACAACTTGTCAAATCCGAGCCAGATCAAGACGCCAAACAACAGTGTCAATGTGGGTATCAAAAGAAATTTCCTTTTATGCAAGAGGCACCATCGAAGAGCGGTTTCATAGTGTCGTACCATGAATGTCAACAAACCAAGGATAACACTGATGATTCCGGCAACAAACAGGAAGTTTGCCAAAGTACTGTTTTGAGCCCCAAGAGGTAACCATAGCTTCGAAAGGTAATACACCGCGAATAAAATCGCAATGCCGATATTGATGTATTCAGGGTAGCGTTTTTTGGACTCGGGCCATTTATGATCCAGCAGATTATTGATGCCAAACAAAACCAATATCAATGCATTCCATGAATGGAACGAGAATGCAAGCAATATGCCACCAATGATCAAAATGGCGTTCCAGACCGTTTTGATCCGCTTCTGATTAAATTGAATGGAAAAAAGCAGGTTGGAAAGCATGGGGACCAACAACAAGCCCAGCACCAATGAAGATAAAAGCGCAAAGGTTTTGGTAAAGGCCAATGGTTTAAACATTTTACCCTCGGCCGCCTGCATGGCAAATACAGGCAGAAAACTAACCACCGTCGTCGAAAGCGCCGTCACCACTGCACCCGACACTTCACTGGCGCCTTCATAAATGACCTCTTTTAATCTATCACCTGAGGCGCCTTTGTTTTGGGGCATCTCCAGATGACGCAAAATATTCTCAATAAAGATGATGCCAACATCGACCATGACCCCGATGGCAATTGCAATTCCCGACAAGGCAACGATATTGGCATCTACGCCAAAATAGCGCATGATGATAAAGGTCATCAGTACAGCTAATGGTAAGAGCCCGGATACCAGAATTGACGCCCTGAGGTTCATCAGCAACACGATGATGACGATGATGCTGATTAAGATTTCATGGGTGAGAGCATCCTGCAGGGTACCCACTGTTTCCTGGATAAGTCCTGAGCGGTCATAAAATGGCACAATGGTAACCTTTGACTCGGTACCATCTGACAATTTTTTAGAGGGAAGCCCCCTTGAAATTTCTTCTATTTTCTTTTTGACATTTGAAATGACTTCCATCGGATTGGAATGATAGCGGGCCACCACCACGCCTCCAACTGCTTCCGCACCGCCTTTATCCAGTCCGCCTCTGCGGTTGCCCGGACCGAAACTCACCCTGGCCACATTCCTGATCTGGATCGGCACGTTGTTGTTTACGGTAACGACGGCATTTTCAAGGTCGGCAATATTTTTCAAATAACCCAGCCCACGGATCACATATTCCACCTTATTCAATTCTATGGTCTGTGCACCGATATCCAGATTGCTGTTTTGAACCGCCTTCATGATTTGCATGACCGATACACCTGCCGATTTCATAGCCTCGGGATCTATGTCAACCTGATATTCTTTAACATATCCGCCAATTGAAGCGACTTCAGAAACGCCCTCAGCCGATGTCAGGCCATATCGGACGTAGAAATCCTGAATTGTCCTGAGTTCCTGCGGATCCCATCCACCTGCCGGTTTACCCGTTTTAGGATTCCGTCCTTCAAGCGTATACCAATAAACCTGCCCTAATGCAGTGGCATCGGGCCCCAATGAGGGTTGGACACCTTGCGGAAGTGTCCCTGCCGGCAAAGAGGAAAGCTTTTCCAGGATTCTGGAACGTGACCAGTAATAATCTACATTATCATTGAAAATGATGTAGATAAATGACA
>JAUZOX010000714.1 GCA_030706265.1 Bacteroidota bacterium
CGGGGGGACTTTATCAGCAGCCCCCATTTTACAGGGAGCTCCGCGATTTACAAGGACAGCTTCACTTGAACATCCCGGCTCAGAAATCCATTCATCTCTTAACCGGAAGCGATTGGCAATTCAAAGCCTGGGGGCGGCCATTCAAGTTTACGACCGAGATTTATTACAAGTTTCTGAACGACCTGATACCCTATGAGATTGACAACGTCCGCATCCGCTATCTCAGTGACCAGACGGCCAAAGGCTTTGCAGAAGGCATCGATTTTAAAATCAATGGTGACTTTGTGGAAGGGTTGGAATCCTGGGCCAGTCTCTCTATCATGAAAACAATGGAAGATATTAAAGGCGATTTTTATTACAAACGCTTTAACAGCGATGGCCAATTGATTATTCCGGGTTATACCACCAACAATATTGCGGTTGACAGCATGCGGATTGAGCCCGGATATATTCCACGGCCGACAGATCAACGCATTAATTTCAGCCTTTTCTTTCAGGACTATCTTCCAAACAATCCGACCTATAAAGTTCATTTGAGTCTTTTCTACGGAAGCAGTTTGCCTTTTGGTCCTCCGGAATCTCCCCAGTACCTGCATACGTTGCGTATTCCTCCTTATCGCAGGGTGGATATCGGTTTTTCAAAACAAATAATCGGTGAAGGCGCCAAATACAGGCCCAAAGGAAGACTGAACTATATCAAGTCGTTGTGGGTATCGGCTGAAATATTCAACCTTTTTCAAATCAGCAATACCGTTTCCTACATTTGGATCAGCGACGTCAATAACCGGCAGTATGCCATTCCAAATTACCTGACCCCCAGGCTGATCAATATTAAAATGATCGCTAAATTTTAATCACGCTCCTCCCCTTCCAGGATCAATCAGGTCACCGGATCTCAAATTTGCGTTCATCCGCTTTATGTTAATCCCAATTTGGAAACACACTCAGATTGCAGATAATGTTTCAGGATGCAGGGAATATCCTTTTTTCGAGGTAATATTTCTTTCCCGGTATATCAATGGGCATTTAAACAAATGATAAAAGACTGGTATTGTCATCATCGCTCCATAGGGAGTTATTTTGAATCAGTCAATAAGTAGCCATTTGATAATCAATATAGTCAATTTTAAAAAACATTGGTGGTAAATGTGTGCCGGACAATGTTCATTTCCCCGTAATTCATTCCGGAAAATGAAAAGAAAAGGATAATTGCGATTGGAATTAGTTATCTCCGGTTCTGCTTCAATTTTGGTGATGGAAGTTTACCGGATAATGGGTTGTCGTTCCTTAATTCTATTTTAATGCTGCGCCAAATACTTTCAACGCCCTGTCTCTTGCAAAAGAATGTTCAACCATAGGTTTTGGATAGTCTTCGGTTCCAAATTCAGGCAGCCATTTTTTGATGTATTCCAAATTTTTGTCAAACTTTTCGGTTTGAATAGTTGGGTTAAACACTCTGAAATAGGGTGCTGCATCGCAGCCTGAACCTGCCGCCCATTGCCAATTCCCATTATTGGCAGACAAATCATAATCGTTGAGCTTTTGAGCAAAATAGGCTTCTCCCCAACGCCAATCAACCAGCAAATGTTTGCATAAAAAACTGGCAACAATCATCCGAACACGGTTGTGCATATATCCGGTTTCATTGAGCTGTCGCATTCCTGCATCCACAATCGGATAACCTGTTATTCCATTACACCAACGATGAAATTCATCTTCGTTATTCCGCCATTGAATTTCATCGTACCGGATTTTAAATGATTGAGAAACTACTTTGGGAAAATGATACAAAACTTGCATAAAAAACTCTCTCCAAATCAATTCAGACAACCAGGTTTGATTGTGTTCCATGGCAAAAGCCACACATTTACGAATGCTTATTGTGCCAAACCGAAAAGCGATACCCAATCGTGTTGTTTTTTGCATTGCGGGATA
>JAUZOX010000715.1 GCA_030706265.1 Bacteroidota bacterium
GCGGAACATGCCAATCAGAAATCCGATCAGCAATCCCCAGTCCCCTGCTTTTGGGGTGATCTTTCGGTTGAAGACGCCCATCAGGAATACGGCAGCAATGGCGGGTGCTATCAAGGACTGGACATTTTGCAGGTATTCGTAGAGCACGCTGCCGAGTCCCCTCATGATTGGAATCCAAACCAAACCCAATATTACGACGGTCACGGTTGCGACACGCCCAACCCATACCAGGCGGTGTTCGGTTGCCTGGGGATGATGCGGCTTGTAAAAATCTATGGTAAACAGTGTTGCCGATGAGTTAAAGTGGGCGGCCAAAGAGGTCATCAGTGCGGCAATGAATCCGACAATCACGATTCCTTTGATGCCCATGGGCAGCAGGTAGGTCACCAGGCTTCCGTATGCCATATCGTTTGTACTGAACATCAGCACACCCTGGCTTTTTAAGGAGGCTGCAATCATTCCGGGGATCAGGAACATAAACACGGGCAACAGTTTCAGAAAACCTGCAAAGATGGTTCCCTTACGGGCATTGTTGAGGTCCTTTGCGGCAAGTACCCTCTGTACAATGTGCTGGTCTGTACACCAGTACCAGAAACCAATGATAGCAGCTCCGAAAATTACTCCAATCCCGGGGAATTTATCAAACAGGGGATCCGAAGGATCTGCATGAATCAGATGACGGTTTGTGCCGATGTGCTCCATCACGATGTTCCATCCGTGTAATATGCCGCCACCGCCGACTTTAAGCAATCCCAGGATCAGGATGGTAAATGCACCCAGGATCAGGATGGGGGCCTGGACCTGCGAAATCAGCATGATCCCTTTCATACCGCCCAGTACCGTGAAGATCCCTGTCAGCAACACCAATCCAATGGCGCCATACCAGAAATCGATGCCCAAAACGGTTTGAAGGAAGATGCCACCCGTAAAAGCCGTTACCGATACTTTTGTAAGTACGTAGCTGATCAGCGTGATGATCGATAAGGTGGAACTCGCGTTTTTATTGAAACGCTTGTACAGAAACTCGGGCATTGTAAACACCTTGCTGTGCGCGTAAAAAGGAACAAATACCCAGCCGAGAACAAGAATCAGCCATCCCTGCATCTCCCAGTGCGCCATGGCCATGCCACTTTCTGCACCGGCACCGGCAAGACCTACAAGATGTTCAGATCCAATGTTAGCTGCGAAGACTGCTGCACCTACTGCCAGCCATGTTTCACTGCGACCCGATAGAAAATAGTCGCTCGTGTTATCTTTTTTGTGTTTAAGAACATAAACGGCAATTACCGCGAGACAAGCAAAGAAGAGTCCTAAAATAATCCAGTCGAGAGTTGTCATTTTTTCATTTAATTGTTTTATGTACACTTATCAGGTTGCAAACATAAAGTAAAATTTTTCAAATGCAATAAAAAAAGTTTCAATATTTAAGAAGAATATTCAATTTGTAATTGATCTAAAGAATAACTATATTTTTTATTTTATGAGCCTGAGCTTTTGGCGTTTATTGGCATTGTTTTCAGTGAATGGGAAGTCGTAAGTACAAGATAAAACTGACAAAATTCAAGGAATGACCGCATTTGGTAAGGGGGAAAATGAAAAAGATGATGCCAATAAAAAATGAATCATAATCACGACGACATCTTCTTGTAAGCAATATGGTGGACGACAAAAACACAAAAGCCGGAATTGTTAATAATTCCGGCTTTTGTGTTTTTGTAATAAATCTTTACATGTTGACGGCTTCAACTGAAACGATTTCGGGAAGAGCGCGTTTTACCGCTTCTTCAACTCCGTTTTTTAAGGTCATTCTGCTAAAGGGACATGACCCGCATGAGCCTGTTAGTTCAACATTGAGTATATTTTCTTCGGTTAATTCAATGAAGCGAATGTCACCACCATCGGCCTGGAGATAAGGGCGGATTTGTTCA
>JAUZOX010000716.1 GCA_030706265.1 Bacteroidota bacterium
CTTTAAAGTTGAAAAGCCCGGCGTTTATAAAACCGACATCGTCACATCAGAAAAGGGCTCTGCTGAAAGTCCGACATGGCAGGGTGATCACCTGGTTAAGGTATCGGCCAATGGGCAGGAATTCCAAACCAAAATTGTAGCCGACAAAAAAGTCTACAACCAACGCAGCCATTACTGGAGTAAAATATTTTCGAATGGAGGAACACTCAAATTCGATAAGCCTGGTACCTATACGCTGACCCTTGCCCCTGTTCAATTTTCACAGGGTAAACTTGGATTTACTTTCAGGGAGATCTATCTGGTTCCGGCAATTTAATCTGAAAGGACTGATAAGGAATAAATAAAATAATCCTAAAATGATTCTATCAGGGATGTATCCACGAAATTTGAGGAATGATTGAAATATACTTAATGGATACTTATAGAGTATCCATTAAGTATCCTTCAAGTATCCATTAAGTATCCTTTAAGTATCCTTTAAACCCTCCTTTTAGGGTAATATTAGGAAAATAAAATCATCAAAATCATACGATTTTTATAACACCTTAACGCAATAGTACAAAATAAACTTTAAAAATCAAAACAATATGTTACGATTTTACAAAAGCATCTTCATCCTGGCGCTTATTTTACTTTCCCTGCTTTCTGGTTCCTTTGCCCAGTCGAAAGGAAAATATTCGCCCTACGGATCAAATCCGATGTACAAGAAAGGCTGGATTGACTTCAACAAAAACGGGAAGATGGATCCGTACGAAAATCCGGCATTAAATGTCGAAGACCGGATCAACGACCTGATCAGCCAAATGACGGTTGATGAAAAGACGGCTCAGCTGGCCACCCTTTACGGCTTTCCACGTGTATTGAAGGATTCGGTTCCGACCCCGGAATGGAAGACCAAAAGCTGGAAAGACGGGATTGCCAACATCGACGAACACACCAACGGGACCAAAGGGCCGATGAGTAAAACCTGGCCACCCTCGTTACATGCCAAAAACATCAACGAAGTTCAAAAATGGTTTGTCGAAGAGACCCGTTTGGGCGTTCCGGTCGATTTTACCAACGAAGGCATTTACGGCGCTTGTTTCCCGGGTGCAGCTCTTTTCCCGGCTCAGATAGGAGTCGGTTCATCATGGGACAAGGATTTGGTTTCACAGATCGGAGCCATCACAGCCATTCAGAGCCGGGCCGTAGGTTTTACCAATGTCTACTCTCCTATTCTTGATGTAGCCCGAGACCCGAGATGGGGCCGCGTTGTAGAAAGTTACGGCGAGGATCCCTATTTTGTTTCTCAGATGGGATTGCGTGAGGTAAAAGCCATTCAGGATCATACCGTTGTTTCCACCTGCAAACACTTTGCAGCCTATAGCATTCCTATCGGAGGCCGCGATGGGGATACCCGCACGGCTCCCCAAATATCGATGCGCGACATGCATGAGTTGCTGCTTCAGCCTTTCCGCGTAGCATTTGAGCAAGGACATGCGCTGGGCACGATGTGTTCATATAACGATTATGATGGCATTCCGGTTACCGGTTCTCCTTATTTTCTGACGGAATTGCTCCGGCAGACATACGGATTCAAAGGTTATGTGGTTTCGGACAGCGAAGCGCTTGAATTCCTATGGACCAAACACCGTGTCGCCCCCGACATGAAAGATGCCGTAAGACAGGCTGTTGAAGCCGGCATGAATGTCAGGACTACCTTCAAGGATCCCGACACTTTTCTGAAGCCGTTACGTGAACTTGTCAACGAAGGCGCCCTCTCAATGGAAACACTGAATGAAAGGGTCCGTGAAGTGTTGCGTGTAAAATTCTGGCTGGGTTTGTTTGATAAACCTTATATCGATAATCCGGATGAAGCTGAAAAGACATTCATGAATCCCGATTTTGATAAAGTCTCTAAAAAAGCTTC
>JAUZOX010000717.1 GCA_030706265.1 Bacteroidota bacterium
AGGATGTCATTACGGGTCTTCAGTTCGAAAGGCTGGCATCCGCATCAGGCCCTACCCTGGGTGAGATCAGAAGACCTTCGGATGGTAAGATTCCCGAGAAGATTGTATTTGTGGCATGCGCCGGATCAAGAGACCCTGCAAAAGGAATTGAATACTGTTCGAAGATCTGTTGCATGTACATAGCCAAGCATGCGATGCTCTACAAACATAAAGTCCACCAGGGCAATGCTTATGTATTTTACATGGATATCCGGGCCGGAGGTAAGATGTATGAAGAGTTTGTCCGCCGCGCCATTGAAGAAGATGATGTAAAATATATAAGAGGAAGAGTTTCGCGAATTTATGAACGCAACGGGAAGTTAATCGTCAAGGGTGCCGACACTCTGATGGGAGGCAAGCCTATTGAGATAGATGCCGATATGGTTGTTCTGGCTACTGCCGGAGTTGCCAGTCCCAAAGCAGAAGAACTGGCCCAGAAGGTTCATGTTTCTTACGACCAGCATAGCTTTTATGCCGAGGCGCACCCAAAACTGAAACCTGTCGAGACCAACACTGCCGGTATCTTTTTGGCCGGTTCATGTCAGGCACCCAAAGATATTCCTGAAACAGTGGCAATGGCCAGCGGTGCTGCCAGTAAAGTCATTGGACTCTTTTCGAACAGCGAATTGAAGCGCGATCCTTCCATTGCAGTCGTCAACCGGATGCCACCACCGACCTATACAACCTGTGTAGGTTGTGGCCTTTGTGTTACGGCCTGTCCGTACCAAGCCATTCAATTGGAGGACATCAAAGACCGGAAGGGCAATGTTGTCAAACGGGCAGCATATGTTAATCCTGGATTGTGTCAGGGATGCGGAACCTGTGTAGCTTTCTGTCGTTCCAAGTCGATCGATATTGAAGGCTATACGAGTCAGCAAATCGTAGCCGAAATCTCAGCTTTGTTAAATGATGAGTAACTCTTTAATCATGGATTTTGAACCTAAAATTGTAGCTTTTGTATGCAACTGGTGCACTTATGCAGGCGCTGATCTGACCGGCACCAGTCGTATTAAATATCCGGTGAATGTGAGGATCGTACGATTCCCCTGCACCGGACGCATCGACTTTATGCTCCTGTTGAAGGCATTTGATGAAGGAGCCGATGGAATTATCGTATCCGGCTGCCATCCCAATGACTGCCATTATACTTCGGGAAACTTTCATGCACGCCGTCGTTGGATGATCTTTCGGAACCTGATCGATTTTGTCGGGATCGATATCCGGAGAGTCGCGTTCTCATGGGTATCGGCTGCAGAAGGTGCCAAGTGGGCAGAAGTCGTTACCGATACTGTTGGAAAGATTAAAGAGTTAGGTCCCTACTCTGAGTATCATCAGATTTCCAAATCTTTTGACGGAGGTGCAAAATGATAAAAGCAATGAAAGATAAATCGCTCGAACTGCTTACTTCGCAAGAAGTCCGGGTGGTCATCGGATATGAAAAAGGCACTAAGTGCAGTACTCGCCCTTCCTTTTTCTTTTTACCGGAAGACATAGAACGAATGGTTTTTGATGAAGAGTGCAAGAATAATCTTGCTGTTTATCTCACCAAAGAGAATATTAAGAATTACGGCCGTCTGGCAATTATAGCAAACGACAAGACGTTACAAAGCATTGTCAAGCTGATTTCAGAAAATCAGATCCGCGAGGATAACCTATTTGTCCTTACTCCCGGCTCCGAAGATGGACAGGTGATTGTCCTTAATTCGATAGAAGAAATCAAGTCTTTCGTAAACAAGAGTATTCCTTCTCAAAAGGAGCCTGATTCGGTCGATGAATTGGTCGCCCGAATTCGAAAGATGTCGAGGGAAGAACGATGGAAGTACTGGCAAGATGAATTTGCCCGTTGTATCAGATGTTAT
>JAUZOX010000718.1 GCA_030706265.1 Bacteroidota bacterium
ACCCTGGGTAAAAATGTATTTTTGTTTGATCCGCAGATGAATATGAAAGATATTCAGAATCTCATCGATACCATTTACGCCAAACAGGTTTCAAGAGGAAGCGAATTCAATGAAAACAGATTTGCCTTGTTGTTCAAACCCGGTAAATATAATCTGGATATCAAGGTAGGTTACTATATGCATATCCTTGGCCTGGGAGAAAATCCGGAAGATGTCATCATAACAGGTGCCGTCCGGTCAAAATCAACTCATAAAGACGGGCATGTATTGACCAACTTCTGGCGTGAAGCCGAAAACTTAACGGTTATCCCGACAGTCGAACCGGCCAATGTATGGGCCGTGTCGCAGGCGGCGGCATTAAGGAGGATTTATATAAAAGGGGATTTGCAACTGCATGATAACGGTTATTCGAGTGGTGGATTTCTTGCCGATTCCAAAATTGAGGGCACCGTGATAGCAGGAAGTCAGCAACAATGGTTTACGAGGGATACGGAACTGCAAAAATGGACCGGAGGGTCATGGAATCTCCTGTTCATGGGCGTTCCCGGTGCTCCGGCAAGCAACTGGCCTAAAGGGCCAGTCACTACCCTGGAGAAAGTCCCTGCAATCCGCGAAAAGCCTTATCTCATCATCAAACAGGGTAAGTTCTTTGTAAAAATACCGGATATCAAACTCAACACAAGTGGTCCCGGCTGGCTGAACGGACATAAAGACAAAAAGACCGTTTCGCTTGAAAAGTTCTATATTGTGAAGCCCGGTTGTATTGCCGATTCGATAAACCTGGCCCTGCAAAAAGGAAGAAACCTGTTGTTTACTCCCGGCATCTATAAACTGGATAAAAGCATTCAGGTCACCCGGCCCGGAACGATCATTACCGGATTAGGGATGGCAACATTAATGCCCACAAAAGGCAATTTGGCAATGGAAGTTTCGGATATAGACAATGTAACCATTTGCGGGCTTCTTTTTGAGGCAGGGAAAAATCATTCGGAAACGCTCTTACAGGTTGGCAAGCCTGATTCCCATAAAGACCATGCTGTCTCACCGACTTTATTATCCGATGTGTTTTTCAGGGTTGGCGGCGCAACGGAAGGCTCTGCAAACAGCTGCTTAACCATCAACAGCAACAATGTCTGTGTCGACCATACCTGGCTTTGGAGGGCTGACCACGGTAATGGCGTAGGCTGGGACAGGAATAAATGCGCCAATGGCTTGATCGTCAACGGTGATCATGTATTGATTTATGGACTTTTTAATGAACATTTTCAGGAATATCAAACCTTATGGAATGGTAACCATGGAAGGCTTTATTTCTATCAAAGTGAGATGCCATATGATCCGGCCAATATCGATGCCTGGAAACACGATGGCATTGGTGGCTATGCCTCATACAAGGTTTCGGATAAAGTCACAACGCACGAAGCCTGGGGTTTAGGCATATACTGCTACTTCCCCGCTTTACCGATGATCATGAACAATGCGATTGAAACGCCACAAAATTTAGAAAATGATATTCATCATAAAATGATTCTATGGCTGAACGGAAATAAGGAAAGCAAAATCCTAAACATCATAAACGACAAGGGAGGCAGTGTAAGCCCTTCAAACAGATCGATCAGAATGGAGCGGTATAAATTGAATGGCCGTAGTTTGTTGAGAAGATAAAATATGGCTTCTTTATGTGAATTAGTTTGGTATCGTAACTCAATTTCCATCCTCTACATCGTCATAAAAGGCATCGAAGTCCAGATTATCCATTGACTCGGTCTTCACAAATAATTTCAGAAATTCACCCGTTCTTTTGGCATCGCCAAACAATTTGATCGAATAGGCAATATGATCGACTGCACAGTTCCACCAGCCATAAGTATCCACATATATGCCGGCAAAG
>JAUZOX010000719.1 GCA_030706265.1 Bacteroidota bacterium
GATGTATACCTTGTTGGTTGAAACCAGCCAAACATCGCGGTATATACCGCCAAAATAACAAAAGTCGAGCTGTGACTGTGGCTTTCCGGGAGGATAAGTGGGGTCGTCACTATTGTCGGCCCATACTGCCACAACATTATCGCCGTTCAGGTTGGCATATTTGGTGATGTCGATGTTGAGCGGCAGGTACCCGCCAAACTGTTCCTTTACCAGTACCCCGTTTACCCAGACTTTACTCTTGCCCATGATGGCTTCGAAATAAAGGTTTACTTTCTTGCCTTCAAATTCTTTTCCCAGCTTAAAATGTTTGCGATACCACGCCGGTCCCTGATAGTTGACCGATCCGCTTGCTTCTTTCGGCAGCAGTTCCAATCCATGAGGGGTGGAAACGATACCCCACTTCGAGTCATTAAATCCGATGCTCTCGGCACCTTTAATATCCCCTTTGTGGAATCGCCATCCAACATTAAAATTGTATACGGTTCGGCCACTCCCCTGTACCTGGAAAAATCCGGCTGTAGAGAACTCTGTTGAAAACCCGAGAATGGGTATAGTAAGAAATAGCACCAGATATAATAACCTGTTTTTCATTTCATTGTAATTATGTAAAACAATGCATAAAACTATTTAATATCCCCGTCATTTGCAACCCTAACAAATGTCATTGAATTTCATGATTTAATCCATCCTGGAAATCCGGGTTTCCGGGATTATTCCGTAAGATTTTTGCAAACCGCCCAGGTTGATGGTGATCCGGTCCAATATTACTCCGGGATCTACCATATAAATCTTTAAAGTGTGCTTGCCCGTTTCTATAAACTGAGCTTTGAAACTGGTTTGTGCGCTGTTGCTCAAAACATTTTGCTTCCACACCTCACTTCGTCCTACAGTCTTAAAGTCCAGAATCTTAACAGGGCCATCGTCAACAGAGGCAGCAAGACGCATGCCGTAATCTCTGTTCAGCTCATGCGTAGGCAACGTGTAAATATTGATAACCGGAGAAGCTGCCGTGAATGAATAAAAGTCATACATTGCCAAAGGTGCGGTACTTTTTATTGCCTCAGGATCAACCGATACTTTCGCAGGTTTTATATTTAAAGGTAATGCTGCCAGATCCTTTCCGGTATGACCAAGGTCTTCGCAGATGGTCCAGCCGAGAATGCTTTTATTATCGACCCGGCTGAAATTTGAAGCAAACATCGAAACAAAGCCATTATCCTCAATAAATCCGTCATAACCTTTCAATGCCCTGTAATCCTCATTGTTTGCAATTACTTCAACAATGAATTCTTTTCCTGCCACTTTGATCCTGATTTGCCCCGATAACTTCTCGTTCGCGGGAGCATTTTTCCAGTCTATTGAAACCCAGATCCTGGTTTGTTTCTTACTAGATATACCTTCAAGAACACCTTTTTCCTGCGATAATTTTATCCAATTCGCATTGATAGCAGAGGTCCATTCGACCCGCTGATTGTCATTTAAAAAAACGTCAATAAAATATTTCCGGTCGGTATAATGATTGAATACCGGCATCGAAAGTTTTTTAGAAGATCCGGATATTAAAGCTGAGTCCTTATTCTTAAAGCCTTCCGGAATCACATCGAATAGGCCGGACTTGTCAATGACGAAGTTTGGAATGACCGGTCCCTGATAAACAGGAAGATCGCGGGGATTCATCGACATCATGTATTTCCATTTTCCCCCGGCCAACTGATTGTTGTAATAATTGGTCTCCGAAACAATGCTATCATAAGCCTGCCGTGAGAGGTCGGCATAATCGAAGGCACTTGTCCTGTTTTGTTTGGCATAGAGATAACATTTATCCCGGTAAAGAAACTTCTTGTTCATCAGTGCGGCTGAAACCACCGGATAATAAACCAGTTCATAGAA
>JAUZOX010000072.1 GCA_030706265.1 Bacteroidota bacterium
AAGCGGCGTTATCTTAGGATCCCCAACGATCAATCAAAATATATTACCGCAGATTTATACGGTTTTTGCATTGATTAATCCAATCCGGGATAAGGGTAAGCTTTTTGGATCGTTTGGATCATATGGCTGGAGCGGCGAAGCAGTTAAAATTATCGAATCGAATTTAATGAATTTGAAATTAGCACCATTTGGTGAAAGTCTTTTTATTAAATTTACGCCTCATGCTGATGAATTGGCAAAAGCGGTAAATTATGGTAAGGAATTTGGAATCAGGTTGCTGGATTCAAAAGTTGAAGAATAAACTCAAAAATAATAACACACGCATGGTGATGATGCGGAAATATAGGTTCAAAAGGATTGTCTTGTTTGCCGCTGTGCTACTTTTGATGGCGGGATGTATTCCCGAACGCAAGATTGGTGCTGAATACCTGAGTAAGCGGCAAAATATCACTTTGGTTATCAGGGCTCCCGAATGGATCAAAATGGAAAATCTGTCTTATGATTCATTAAAGGATGTGGAAGGACTATCACAACGTGAACAGGACTCCATAAAATACTATAATTCGCAGTTATTGCAAAACATCAAGGACAGTACTTTTATCGGCAATTATGTCAAGAATCTGAAAATAACACTGGAAAACCAGGGGTATAAAACCATGCTTGCCTCGGTGAATGATACCATATTCCCTGTAACGGGGAATGCTTTTCTGATCAATATTGGACAGATTGAGTTGGATGAAAGCAAGATTCCGATCCGGGATGAAACACAATACAATGGAAAATTGTACGGTGCCGATTATGATATTGCAAAATTGGAAATGTGTTTTTGGATCGAAGTGTGTAAAATTGAAAATGGAATTGCACTTCAGCCTCCTCGTCTTTTATTCGATTCGCAGGAGCAAACCGATGATGATGATGGCTATTTTAAATTGGATGACCAAAGCAATAAGATGAATTATGTCCTAAACCAAAAAGAGATTCAACCCGAAGATGTCTATTCATATGCTTCTTCAATCGGAAGTGACCATGGCTTTCGATTGAATGATTTTCTGTTAAACGAATACATTGCATATTCACTGCCTCAGAAGAAGAATCGGGTATTGTTAGGTGTTAATCCAAATTTTGGTCTACTGCTAAGGATCGGGGCGCCTCCTTTCCAGGAAATACATCAGTAATAATTCGTACTCTCAAAGATTTTATCAGCTGACTTTGCGATAAAACCGCTGAAGAGCTCTCCATTTTGATCAGGGTATCTGCGGGCAAATTCATAATAGCAAGCCGGAACTTCGGAGACTCCTTCAAGGAAATGGACTTTTACAAGTTCAGAAACGGTACTTGATTGTTCTAATAATTCCAGAGGGGATCCTTTTATTTCACCACCGGCATCGTTTAGATTGATCTTATTTTCTTTGACAAACTGATTTACTTTCTCGATGGTGTCATATTTCTTCAAATGGTTGATGCTAATTGTAAAATGGTTGGCTCTAAAACCATGAACGTACAACCACGCTGCATATTCCGACTCTGTCGACAATTTTTCATAAATTTTAAAAGATACAGGGGCCCATTGAAGTCCCGAAAAAATGAGCTCATCCGAGAGCAGGAGCGAACCGGGAATTTGGTCTATTATTTCATTTACTGTTTCGATTAAAAACGGACTAAATGCATTGGTTTCAAGTTGACTGATAAAAACGCGGGGTATGTTTTTGTTTCCTGGAAGCTCATAATGTCTTGCATTCAAATGTTTTTCCGGAAATGTGTACTCCCCCTTTTTTACATATCCTATGTCTATAAATGGTTTGGCAATCACATCGATATTGGTTCGTACATCGTTAAAAGTACGAATGGCAATATGATCGTTGATTACTTCTTCACCTTCTGCAATAAATAGATTATAGATTTGTCTTGCCAGCGGATTCTGAGCAGTATAACTGGTCCATAAACGATTAAATATTTTATCGGGTGTCATATTACTTTATGTTGGAGTAATAAGTCAACACCGGATCCTTTTTTTTGTTTTTGTTTTGACCGGTTAAATTTAAAGCAGAAGGTTAAGATAATCATTTATAGATACATGATTATCATCGATATATATGGATTTTATCACCTTTTCAATTTCGGGTTGCAGATGTTTCACGCCCTTTAATACGGATTCTAAAAATGTGTGGTGGTCCTGTGTAACGACATCGTAAATATTGGCTTGTGTAATAATTCCGCCATGAATGTCCAGCTCGCAAATTAAATTCCCGAATCGATGAGTGTAATGGTAGGCAGGGGAGTAGCCCCAATTCCATTCCCAGGTTTTGTATTTTTGATCTGCCAGGTTTTGTATTTCAGCAATGTCCTTATCCGTAAACTGATAGTACCGGACATCGTTGCCTATTGAAAATTGGTAGGCATAGACCCTTTCGATGAATTCGCTGACCGATAGTTTTGAAGGCAGGTGTGAAATAATATTGGTTACCGGGCTTCTTCGCGACTTAACGGCGCGACTGTCAAACCGTTCTTCATGAGAACGCAGGGCAATGCCGAGCGTATCCAAATCTGAAGAATACAGAATCGTGCCATGGTGTAATACCCTGTTTTTGAATACATGTTCCGCATTACCCGAACACTTAAGCCCGTTGATACGAATGTCGTTGTGTCCTTCCTGCCGGGCGTCGACACCTAACTTTTGCAATACCGCAATGATGGGATCTATAAAGCGTTTAAAATCGACCAAATCCTCTCCGATAATTGTTTTAATGAAGGTAAAGTTGATATTACCCAGATCATGGAAAACAGCTCCCCCTCCCGAGATTCGACGTACCACAGGAATGTTATTTAGCGTGATATACTGTTGGTTGACTTCAGCCATTGTGTTTTGATGCTTTCCAATAATGACTGAAGGTTCATTTTGCCAAAGCATAAAAACATCCTCTGAAAAATGTTTCAGCACATATTCTTCTGCGGCAATGTTGAAATAAGGATTGGTTTGGTCGCGTTGTATCAGTAACATAAGAACATATTGTTAACTAAAGATCGAGCTTTTCAAGGAATTCCTTTTCATTGATAATGGGAATACCCAATTCCTGAGCTTTTTGTAATTTAGAAGGCCCCATGTTTTCTCCGGCAACGATGAAATCGGTCTTTTTAGAGACGCTGCCGGCCAGTTTAGCACCATGTTCTTCAACCATATTTTCAATTTGTTGGCGGGTATAGATAGAAAACACCCCCGATACGACAATGCTTTTTCCTTTCAGTAAATCAGAAACAGGTTCGTTGGTGGCATTGTTTTCGAATTGAAGACCTGCCTGCCATAACTTTTCGATCATTATCAGGTTGTCAGAATCCGAAAACCAGGCGAGAATGCTTTCCGCTATTTTATCCCCAATTTCTTCTGCATTTACCAGTTCATCATACGTAGCAGTTCGAATGTTTTCGATGTTACTGAAGTGACGGGCCAGTTTTTTAGCGACAGTTTCACCGACATATCGGATTCCCAATGCAAATAATACTCTCTCAAAAGGTACATTTTTAGACTTAGCGAGTCCGTTTAGAATATTTTCTACTGTTTTTGACTTAAAGCTAAGCTTTTTTGTCTTTCCATCTCCATTACGGAAGCTCTTCTCCAGTCCTAAGATATGCTCTTCCTTGAGGCCGTAAAGATCGGCCGGTGAGTTTACAAGTTGGTTGTCGTAAAGCATTTCAATCTTGCCTTCACCCAGACTGTCAATGTTCATGGCCTTTCTGCTGATAAAATGCTCAAGCTTCCCCTTGATCTGAGGTGGGCATCCTTTTTCGTTAGGACAATAATGAGCCGATTCGCCCTCTTTCCTTTGCAGTGAGGATTGGCATTCGGGACAACGTTCTGGAAAAGTGACTGGTTGCATCAGTGCTTCTCTTTTTTCCAGCGCTACACCTACAATTTTAGGTATGATCTCACCCCCTTTTTCGACATAAACCCAATCACCCAACATAAGGTCGAGTCCCTGGATGATGTCCGCATTATGAAGTGTTGCCCGTTTTACAACTGTACCGGCTAACTGTACCGGTTGAAGGTTAGCCACTGGGGTTACCGCTCCTGTTCTTCCGACCTGAAAGCTGACCGAGAGTAACTGAGTACAAACTTTTTCTGCTTTAAACTTATAGGCAATAGCCCAACGTGGTGACTTAGCAGTATATCCCAGATCATGTTGTTGTGCGTATTCATTGACCTTGATGACAACGCCATCTATATCAAAAGGAAGGTTTTTTCGCTCCTGATCCCATTTGTCGATAAAGTTAAAGATGTCATTGACAGAATGAGCCAATTCAAGGTAAGCCGGTATTTTAAGCCCCCATTCCCTGGCTTTTTCCATGTTTTGATAATGGGTAGAGAAGGCGAGGCTCTCCCCGGGCATATAATACAAGTAACAATCCAGGTTACGTCTGGCTACTTCCGAGGAGTCTTGGAGTTTGATGCTTCCGGAAGCCGCATTGCGGGGATTGGCAAAAGGTTCGTCCCCAACATCGATTCGTTCCTCGTTCAATTTATCAAAGCTCTTCCGTGGCATGATGATTTCACCTCTTATTTCAAACTCTTCCGGATAATCATTGCCACTCAGCACTAAGGGGATGCTGCGTATGGTTTTAATATTTGCGGTGACATCATCCCCCCGTGTACCGTCTCCCCGCGTAACAGCACTTATCAGGCGCCCTTTTTGATAGGTGAGTCCGATAGCCACACCGTCATATTTCAGCTCACACACATACGTTACTTTATCACCGGTGACTTTGCGCACCCTGCGGTCAAAGTCTTCGACTTCTTCAAAGGAATAGGTGTTGCCCAAAGAAAGCATCGGATACCGATGAACAATTTGTTTAAATTCTTTGGTAATATCGCCTCCAACCCGTTTAGTGGGAGAGAGGGGATCATCATATTCAGGGAATTGTTTTTCCAGTTCTTCGAGTTCTTTTAAAAGCTGATCGAAATCGTAATCTGAAATTACGGGGGCAGAAAGAATATAATAAAGATGATTGTGTCTGTTTATCTGCTCTCTGAGCGATGTTATTCTTTGTCGGGCCTGTTCAGGAGTCATGGATGGATTTTTTAAAATTAAAGGCATTTACGACATAAGCCTGTCGTAATATAAAAAGCAAAAGGTCGCAGGGAGAGGTCTAAGCAGTCATTTTCAATAATTCCAGAATCTGTTGGAGGTGGATCTGTTTGGTCTGTTCCCGCAACATGATGGCGGACCGTGTAAAATAATGATGCTTCATCAAAAAAGAGGCTTGCATCGTGTACCATTCCTTAAGGGTATAATTCCGGCCCTGACAGTTCCATTCACACCGTAAACGGTGGGCAATCATGAAGAAGTCGTCTCTTCCCAGGTAATCCAGATCGGCATCACAAATGATCATTTCCCCAAGTGTGGTTGCTTCCTGTGGAAGTCTGGTGGCAAGGATCAAATTACAGATTTCATCCATGTCTTCCTGGGTATATTCCAGCTCCGGTAACATCCTTTGAGCTACTCTTACCGAAGCAATTTCATGTTCCGCATAATTCTCCAGCATCCCCACATCGTGAAGCAGGGCGGCAGTAGCCAACAGGATGGTATAGTGACTGTCAACACCTTCAAGTTTTGCCAGCCGCAAAGTTGCATCACTGACATCGAGGGTATGGCTTAGATTATGATAATATAGGCAAGGTTGAAATTCCGATTCAAGCCTTGACAGTATTTGTTTTTTTAGCTTTTCGAATAACATTTTTTTCAGGTGTATCTTGTTCAGGCAATGAGATCATAATTCAATTTTCTGGGATTAACACACATTACCGGAATCTGGGAAGTGTTGAATATGATCTCTTCGTCAAAACTATCCAAAAGGAAATTGATAAAACCTTTGTCCGGATTTGTCATGATCAGGATTAAATCCGCATTGTTCAATGTGGCATAATCAATGGTTTGCTTTGCAAAATGAGCATGTTTATCTGTTTCTTTGAATGAAAAAGAAACCTTGTTTTTTTTAAAGAAAGAAGCAATCTGATTTGCGGTTCTTCTTAAAGTCTCACTCGCATCGCCGATCAGAAATATATGAATGACAGCATTAAATTGTTTGGCAATATAGACGGCCCAGTTCGCTTTCTCCCAGGGACCGGTATCGCTGGTAATGGGGAGGATAATATCTTTGTATCCCTTGTTAAAGGGGCGTTTTTGGACAACAACGACGGGCACCGGTGAACTGATCACTACTTTTAAAGCAAAGCTTCCGATAAAACGCTGGATTCCTGTCTTTCCATGCGTCCCAAGATAGATCAGATTTGCTCCAATCTCATATGCTACATCACTGATTGTTGTGAATATGCTTCCTTCCTTTGATAGATATTCCACCTTGATATTTCCACTATTCATCAAATCTTCGGCCATTGCCTTTAGCTGCTGATCAATGGCTTCTATCTGCAGATGTTCAGCTTGAAGATATGCCAAGGTCTCTTCATTGATGACATGGAGCAATACTACTTTAAAATTTAAAAGTTTTGCAGCTTCAATTGCCTGATGGGCTGCGTTGGAACAAGCTTCAGAGAAATCGGTCGGGACCAGTACTATGTTTTGTAGATTGGCAACCATGTTTGAGAATTGCGATTAAGAGAAACTTCAATTAGTTTATTTAGCCTTTTGAATTCTACAAATATAACAAATTTTCAGTGCGATACCTAGAAGTTTTAACGTGGCTTCGTTTCTGGTCCATTTCAACGGAGTTACAATAGCTCTTAGAAACCGGAGCGATTGGGTAAGGCATTTAACCTTATCTTGTTTTAATCATTACTTTAAGGTTTTGTTCATCGAAAAATCCATTCTATCCGATTATTCATATCCGCTTTTCACAAAAGAATAGCCAGCTAAGACCGTAATTTTAAATTTCTGAATTTGTAACTCAGCGGAGTATAATTCGAAAACCATATCTTTTTTTAAAATTCGTTTGAATTTTAGAATGTAGTCGGTTTATAACAATATGAATTGTATTTTTGAAACAAATTTAAGTTTCTGAATCTTTTCTTGATTTTACTTTTTAAACCCTAATAATTTTTATTTAAAGATTATGAAATATTCATTTTTATTTTATCTAATAGCAGCATTGTTGATTATGTGTTCATGCCAGAACAAGAAACGCGCTGCTTCAAGCGAAGGACCTTTGATCGGGCCCTTTGATAAGAAGCTGCAAAGCGATGTAATGACCCCTGAAGTGTTATGGTCTTTTGGAAGATTGGCCGATGTGAGTGTATCTCCCGATGAAAAGAAGATACTCTATTCCGTTACCTATTGTGATGTTCCACAGAACAAGAGCAATACCGAGCTCTATACCATGAACATCGACGGGAGCGATGTAAAGCGGATTACCGAAACCGCCGTTAAGGAAAACGCAGCTGTATGGACCCCAGATGGGAAAAAGATTGCTTTTCTCTCTTCGGAAAACGGGTCGACTCAACTTTGGGAAATGGATCCTAACGGTGAAAACCGGAAAGCCATATCTAAAGTTGAAGGGGGAATCACCGGATTTATCTTTTCTCCCGATATGAAGAAAATTCTTTACACAAAGGAGGTTAAGGCGCATAAGACCGTGAAGGATCTTTATCCGGACCTGGATAAATGTAATGCGCGGGTCATTGATGATATGATGTACCGTCACTGGGATCAGTGGATTGATACTTTTTCACACCTATTTGTGGCGGACTTTGATGGCGACAACCTGGCCAACGACAAAGATATCATGAAAGATGAACCCTGGGAATCCCCTGTTCGTCCTTTTGGCGGCCTGGAACAAATAGCATGGAGCCCCGACAGCAAGACCATTGCCTATACTTGCCGTAAGAAGCAAGGCAAGGAATACGCCACGTCAACCAATACCGATATCTATCTTTATAATCTGACCACGGGTAAGACTGAAAATATCAGTTCTGTGAATAAGGGTTACGATGTGAATCCGATCTTCTCTCCCGATGGTAAATATGTTGCATGGTCAAGCATGGAACGTGACGGCTATGAGGCTGATAAAAAGAGGGTGATGGTTTATGATCTCAGTTCGAAAAAGCAAAAAGACTATTCCACGAACTTTGATCAGGATGCGGATTTTATGGTTTGGAATACCGATGGCAAGTCAATTTACCTGGTCAGCGATATTCAGGCAACGGATGAGATCTTTAAGGTCAATCTGGCTGATGGAAAAATAAATAGGATCACGGATGGCATTCACAATTATCTGACTGTTATTCCTACAAAAGCCGGTAAATTGATTACGACGCGTGTTTCGATGAGTATGCCGGCTGAAATCTACGCAGTGGATCCGAATACGGGTAAAGATGCTCAGCTCAGCAATATTAATACAAAATTGATGGCTCAGCTTAAAACGGGTAAAGTTGAGAAGAGATGGATTAAGACCACGGATAACAAGCAAATGCTGACCTGGGTTATTTATCCGCCCCATTTTGATTCCACAAAACGTTATCCTACAATTCTGTATTGCGAAGGAGGTCCACAGAGTACGGTTAGCCAGTTCTGGAGCTACAGGTGGAACTTCCAGATGATGGCGGCAAACGGGTATATCATCGTAGCTCCAAATCGCCGTGGTTTGCCTGGCTTTGGAAAAGCGTGGAATGAACAGATCAGCGGTGACTATGGTGGTCAGAATATGAAAGATTATCTGAGTGCGATAGACGCCGTGTCAAAAGAGCCTTTTGTAAACAAAGATAAACTCGGCTGTGTAGGAGCCTCTTATGGCGGATTCTCCGTATATTGGCTTGCAGGTCATCATAATAAGCGCTTTAAAGCATTCATTGCGCACGATGGTATTTATAATCTTGAAGCCCAGTACGACCAAACAGAAGAAGTATGGTTTGCCAACTGGGATTTAGGCGGCCCCTATTGGGATAAGAAAAATGCAGTTGCTCAGCGTACCTATGCAACTTCTCCCCATCGCTTTGTCCAGAACTGGGATACCCCGATTTTAGTCATCCATGGTGAGCAGGATTTTCGTATTCCGGTGACACAAGGCATGAGTGCATTCAATGCAGCCCGCTTACGTGGAATCCCTGCCAGGTTCCTCTACTTTCCCGATGAAAACCATTGGGTACTTCAACCCCAGGATGGAATTTTATGGCAACGTATCTTCCGTGACTGGCTTGATAAATATTTAAAATAATCATCCATTTCAAAAAAACAGCCGGACAGTTTAAACTATCCGGCTGTTTTTTTGAGATGACACCTTACTTTTTCCTCTTCGGCTTTTCAACCGAAAAGCCAAACTTTCCGATTAGCTCTCCGACGGTGTAATACTTTCCGTGAAGATAAGCAAACGGGACAGTCCGTTTTAAATCCAGCGCCTGTGTTTTGGGATCGATAAATCGCTCGCTTGCCTTAATCCCGACCACTTCTGCAATAAACATATCATGACTTCCTAACGGTTTGATCTCTTTAACACGGCATTCAATGTTTACAGGTGCTTCCGCAATATAGGGGGCGGCAACATTATCCGACATCACCGGTGTAAGGTTCATTTCCTTGAATTTATTATAATTCTTACCTGACTTAACACCGCACCAGTCTGTAGCAAAGGCCAAATCCAACGTTGTGAGGTTAATCACAAAAGCCATATTCCGCTTTATAATATCATAGGAGTAGCGTTCCGGTCTGATCGAGACATAACACAAGGGTGGGTTGGT
>JAUZOX010000720.1 GCA_030706265.1 Bacteroidota bacterium
GGATCTTATAGTTCCAACTGGTATAAGCCATGACATATGAGCCATCGGGTGCTTCCACTATGCGGGGATCCTCACATCCTCCGGGGTAATCAAACTTATTAAATGCATCATTATCCGGAAACAAAACAGGTTCCCTGAAGTTCTTGAAATGAATGCCATCATCACTGACCGCCAAGCCAATCCGAGAAGTCCTCCCTCCCAGCTTTGCCTTCGGATTATCCTCACAACGTGTAAAAAGATAGACCTTTCCATTTTTAACGATCGCAGCCGGATTGAATACATCCGCCTTCTGCCAATGAACCGTATCTTTTTTCACGGGACACACGAATGTCAATGAAGGATCAGCCTTTACAATGGGATTTTCCTTCGTTTTCACAAATGGACCTAAGCCCCATTTTTCCTGGCCTTGTGAAAAAAGATAGGTTGCAACAAGGAGCAGAGACAAAAACAATTTTTTCTTCATAATCAATTCTATTTTACGATGCAAACTAAAAGTCAATGCCCATTAAGGATGAATCCTAATCGGGTTTTTTTAATTGCATCACGATAAATTACTAATACGATACCTCTTCTTTAATTCCTGCCCCATTCGGTTGGCTTATCACTTAGCACCAACTCTATGACACCACCATTTGCAATGTCGTTATGACTAAAAATGGATTGGTTCCAAACTTTGCCATTGATTTTACACGATTTGATATAGATGTTTTGTTCTGAAGCATTCCTGGCCAGAATCGTTAGCTTTTTGCCATTACCAAGGGTAATCACCGTTTTGGGGTATAACGGAGCATTCAGGTAATAGAAGTCTTGTCCTGCATTCGGGAAAAAGCCCAGGGCAGAGAATATATACCATGATGACATGGCCCCACTATCGTCGTTTCCCAATCCCCCCGTGAGATCGAAATTCTTTTTTAAGGCATAATGAACCCAATACGAAGTCAGGTCTGGTCTGCCAACATGGCTAAAGGATCGAAGCGCCAGAAATGAGGGCTCATTTCCATAATCGATCAGATTATGTTTCAAGGCAAAATCGAGCCTCTCGGTAAATTTCTCCTTACCGCCCATCAGCTCTACCAACTTGACAATGTTATGCGGAACAAAATAACTGTAGGTCCAGGAAGTGCCTTCATAAAAGGGTCCCTGCCAGGACCTTTGTTCTATTGCAGGATCGTTGGACACAAACTGGTGGTTCCAGTCTTTTGCACCGATAAAACCTTTGTATCCTTTGCTTTCTGCATTTTCATCCCAGAGATTGATCCAACCGTTACTCCGCTCAAGGTATTTTTTATAGTCATCCGTTTTATTCAACCCTTTTGCCACAGTGGCGGCACAATAGTCGTTATAGGCATATTCAAGTGTATATGAAGATGAAATATCACCGTAAGGAATCCATCCCTGCTGCCGGTATATATCGGGATTGTAACCAGGAACTTTTTTAAATCCGCCCCCTTTCCTTTCATGGTCGGCATTGAATTTCAACACTCGGTAGGCCTCATTCCAGTCAATTCCCTTGACGCCCTTTACAAAAGCATCGGCAATGATGTTATCGACATTGTTGCCACCCTGGTCAGCATCGCCCTCTGTCCCTGAGACAAAAGCATCACGGACCATTCCGTTGTGCTTTAACCGGTCAATGAACGACAAGATATTATCACGCACCATATTGGGGTTAATCAGCACATGCAACGGATATAGCGTTCTCCAGGTATCCCAGATGGCATACTGGTCATCCCAGAAGGGCTTATCATTTTCCCAATAGGGATTATCGCCGGAACAGTCGCGAGGCATCACCATGGTATGATACATCGCCGTATAAAACAACTTCTTCTGATCTTCAGTGGGGGCGTCAACTTTGATTTTCTCGAGCTGCCTTTCCCAAC
>JAUZOX010000721.1 GCA_030706265.1 Bacteroidota bacterium
AATCACGACGAATGGGATTGCCCATGTTTGGCTTCGGAGTGGATTACATGCTTTTATCCCGTAGGGCTGATGTGATGGGACCGGATAATGGCATGGACATGATCATGCCGATGGTCAATTTAACGCTTCCGATTTATCGTAAAAAGTATACCGCCATGCAGAAAGAAGCGGAGTACCAGATGAAAGCCTCAAAATATAAACAAGACAATCTGATCAACAGCCTTCGGGTGGATCTTGAAAATGCATTGTTGAATCTGAAAAATGCAGAGCGAAAAATAAACCTGTTCAGGGAGCAGGCAATCCTTGCCGGTCAGTCGCTTAAGGTTCTGACGGCCACCTATAGTTCGGCAGGCGTTGACATGGAAGAGGTGCTGAGAATGCAACAGAAACTACTCGATTACCAGTTTAAACTTGTTGAAGCAGTAGTCGAACAAAATACACAGGTTGCCAATATTGGATACCTGATTTCAAAAAGAGTTGTTTCCGATGATGATTTAAATTCTAATAATTAATACTGATGAATCCTGTTTTAAAAAATAAATATTTCCGAACGGTACTTTTGATTGCGTTCGGTTTATTCCTGGGCTGGTTATTTTTCCACCACTCCTCTTCCGGCAAATCTGAAAATAAGGTTGCGACAACGAAAGTTCAACATAAGATTTGGACTTGTTCCATGCATCCCCAAATCAGGATGGAGGCTCCCGGTCAATGTCCCATTTGCGGAATGGACCTGATTCCCCTTGTGGAAAATGCCACTGTCGCCAGTCCTGATGCGATCGTGATGTCGGAATCGGCCATGCAGATTGCCAATGTCCAGACTTCAACCATAACACGTCAGCTTCCGGTAAAGGAAATCCGGCTTTTTGGTAAAATTCAACCCGACGAAAGGCTTATCCAGACATTGCCTGCCCATATTCCCGGAAGAATAGACCGGTTGTTTGTCAATTTCACGGGTGAATATATCAGCAAGGGACAAACCATTGCCTTAATCTATTCTCCCGAACTGGTCACGGCACAACAGGAATTGTTGGAGTCTCTGAAATTCAAAGACGCCAACCCTGGAATTGTTGATGCTGCCCGTGATAAGTTGCGGCAATGGATGCTGACATCGGCTCAGATTTCCCAGATTGAAAAAAGCAAAAAAGTTAAAGAGGAATTTGAGGTAAAATCGATGGTTAGCGGGACAGTACTCAACCGGAGAGTAAATGTGGGGGATCATGTTGGAACCGGACAGTCGCTCTTTGAGCTGGTAAACCTGTCGAAAGTATGGGCCATGTTTGATGCCTATGAAAGTGATTTGTCGTGGATTAAAAAAGGTTCAAGGATCAATTTTACCGTTGAGTCGATGCCGGATAAGAATTTCTCCGGTACCATCTCCTTTATCGACCCGATTATCAATCCCCAGACCCGTGTAGCACGAGTCAGGGTGGAAGTGGAAAACACTTCCGGCATGCTCAAACCTGAGATGTTTGCCAAGGGAGTCATCAGAACGCAGCTTGGAAACACTCAGGTCCTGGTAGTTCCTAAATCAGCCGTTCTATGGACAGGTACTCGTTCTGTAGTTTATGTAAAGAGTCCGGACAAAACCAAAAATGCTTTTACACTTCGTGATGTAACCCTGGGATCAGAAATAGGGGATTATTGCATAGTCTCGGGTGGTGTGAAAGACGGCGAGGTTATTGTCACCAATGGAGCCTTTGCCGTTGATGCAGCGGCTCAGCTATCCGGTAAACCCAGTATGATGAATCCGGTACCCGTTGCGAAAGTGAAGAAACCGGCTGGGAAACAACCGGCGCATGAAACCATGGACCCCAATATGAATATGTAAGGTGATGCACATGCAGGGATGAGGCATGATAATATTCGTGTCTTACTGCCT
>JAUZOX010000722.1 GCA_030706265.1 Bacteroidota bacterium
CCGATGAACGCCATCATTGGTTTCTCCGGGCTGCTAAACATGCCTGATCTCACAGAACAGGAACGGCAATCATTTATCAAGATCATCATCCAACGGGGCGGAGATTTGTTGAACATCATCGATGATATTCTGGACATCTCCAGGATTGAAAGTGGTCAGTTAAGCATCAGCGAAGCTGTTACGGATCTGAATGAACTATTTGAAGAGATTCAACAGATCTATCATCACTCCGAACAATTTAAGGCTCAAAAAGAAATCGACCTGATACCCCACAATGCGCTTCCGGTACAAATTAAAGAAGTGGTTATCGATAAAAACAGAATTAAACAAATATTGCTAAACCTGATCGGAAACGCATACAAGTTTACAGAGAAGGGGTCCATTGAGTATGGTTGCGGATTAAGAGACAAAGAATTGCTTTTCTATGTAAAAGATACCGGCATAGGCATACCCAAAAATAAACTGTCTATGATCTTTGAACGGTTCCGCCAGGTAAACGAATCCTATCTGAATAACACAAAAGGCGGTGCAGGACTGGGCCTCTCAATCTGTAAAGGACTTATAGACCTCATGGGTGGCAATATCACTGTTGAATCAGAAGAAGGGTCGGGTTCTGTTTTCAGGTTTTCAATTCCTTTTAAGGATCCGGATTCCTTTAATTGATTTTCCTACCCGGGATATTCCATGAAATCCCATGATTTAATGACCAGGGCACATGAAAAAATCTCTTGTTATTTTCCCCCGGCAGCATAGATACCGGCAGTAATAACAAGAGATTTTAAAGGTTTAATTCAAACTTTCTTTACTGGTTTACCCCCGGAACTTGTCCGTTCTGGGCTGCTGCCTTTAGCTTATTATTGGCGTAAATGGCAACTTCAACCCTGCGGTTCAATGAACGGGTAGCTTCGGTGCTGTTGTCTGCAACGGGTTGGTCCGGGCCATAGCCTTTTGTGATAATCCGGTCACTGGCAACGCTTTTACTTTGAAGATATGATGCCACACTACCGGCACGTCTTTCTGACAATGCCATATTAAAATCATGCGAGCCGGTATTATCGGTATGTCCTTCGATCAGGATATTGGTATCCTTGTATTTATTCAATACACCGGCCAGTTGATCAATGTTTGATATGGCCTGAGGACTCAAGTCGCTGGAACTGATTTTAAACAAAATACCCGAATCAAACGTAATCTTGATGCCTTCACCAATACGTTCAACTTTGGCGTTTTTCAATTCCTTATTCAAATCCATTGCCTGTTTGTCCATGTAACGTCCGATCAAAGCCCCGGCCGTCCCACCAACTGCCGCACCGATAATGGCACCTGCGGCGGTATTCTTGGCAAGTTTTCCTACAACACCCCCTACGACTGTACCGGTACCGGCACCTATCAATGCACCTTTTTGCATGTGCGTCATGTTCTTGCATCCGGTCATAAACTGGAATACAAGCAAAATCACGAAAACAATTTTTACTCTGTTCATAATCCTAGTTTTTAGTTAATAAATAAATATAAGTTGAGCTAAAATGTTCAATTTATAATGTTGATGCCAATAATCAAGAGAGCCTTCCCTTACCGGAAATTCTTTGAACGGTCAACTTTAAAACATTTGTTTTATGCAAGGCGCGTTCAATATAGGCGTCTCCTTCGGATTCATATCCGGGTGAATATTTTCTAACAAGTAACCTTAGTGCCTTTATCTTTTCTTCTTCGTCTTTTACCGTTTCGACGATTCCAAAAACGATCACACTTTCGTAACAGGTACTGAATGCATCGGGCAAAGTCTTTGTGTTTCCAACGATGCAGAAACTAACCAATGGACAGGAAACAATATTATCTATCTTATGTCCTGCCATTGCACAATGGTAATA
>JAUZOX010000723.1 GCA_030706265.1 Bacteroidota bacterium
AGGAAAAACAGTTGCGCTCTCAGGTTTTGGCAATGTTGCCTGGGGTGCTGCCTTAAAAGCCACCCAGCTTGGAGCAAAAGTCATTACCATATCAGGACCCGACGGATACATCTATGATCCGGATGGCATCAGTGGAGAAAAGATTGACTATATGCTCGAACTGCGGGCCTCTAACCAGGATATAGTGGCTCCTTATGCCAGGAAATTTCCGAATGCAAAATTTATTGCCGGCAGAAGGCCCTGGGAAGTCAAATGCGATATCGCCCTTCCGTGCGCCACACAGAATGAGGTGGGCAAAGAAGATGCCGAAAACCTGCTTAAGAATGGCTGCTTAGCCGTTGCCGAAGTTGCCAATATGCCTTCGACCCCGGAAGCAATCGAGGTTTTCCTGTCAAACAAGATGCTCTTTGCACCCGGCAAGGCTGTAAATGCAGGCGGTGTTGCAACCTCAGGGCTCGAAATGTCGCAGAACTCCATGAAACTGAATTGGTCGGCAGCCGAAGTGGATATGCGTTTACACGAAATCATGAAAAACATTCACACTGCCTGTGTTGAACATGGTCGTCAACCGGATGGCTATATCAATTATGTCAAAGGAGCAAATATTGCCGGTTTCATCAAGGTGGCCAATGCAATGCTCGATCAGGGTGTAATCTGATAAAAATCAGCAGACCATAAAAAAGGCTTCTCGAATGGAGAAGCCTTTTTTTATTACCGTGATGCAACGTGATGCATCTCATTTGTTTACGGTAAATTTATGGAGCTTTTAAAAAATCAGTCGCACATGAATGAGTTATGCTTTTAACAGAAGCGCCGCCTTGCTGGTGAACATCTTGGTCAAACGCATATTTATTTTCTTCAGATCAACCCCCTCCGGATCGAATTCCCCATCAAGCCATTCTAGCATATCCTGATGATTGGGATGATCTTTATCTTTAATGGCTTCCAGGTAAAGCGTGTATCCCGGAACCCCTCCGCAATCCTCAAGGGGGCAAGCTCGGTTTGCTTCGGTACATACAGGATAGAACTTCCCTTCTTCGGGCGACAATATCTTTTCCACTGTCAGGGTGTGCTTCCAGTTATCGGTGAGATCATAGGTGTAACTTAGGTTATCGCCCTGATTATTGAATATTTCTGAAATTGTTTTTTCTCTGCAGTCTACATCTTTTTTAGGAACCCGGACATACTTGGCCATATGGGGCATCTTGGCAAAGAGTTCGTCCCAGTTGTTCTTTTCTTGTTTCAGTTTAACCTTGTAAACGCCGAAATCATAGTTCGAAGCCTTGTCATAAACCTCTTCGTTTACGTCATACCTTGTCTCGTTGTTTTCAAAATAATAAAGGTGCGAGTTATCCCATCCCATGGCATATTGGATTACCAGATGTAACCGGTGAAGATCGATATCGGACTCGACCAGCACTGTTCTGTTTATCTCCGGTTTAAAATTGTCAAGGGTTATCTTTAACTGAAAAATTGATTTCATCTTTTTCGCGGTTTATCTTTTTTCAAATATAGGAAATATTCTGTTGTGATTTTAATGAACAAATCTTGATGTGCTCTTTTGATTTTTGCAGCTCCTGCAGGGTTTCCTTTTCTTAGCATGACGACGTTTCTTTGTATTCATCGTTGCCGGTAATTCCAATTGTTAACTCGTATCCGTTAAGTTCAGGTACCTCATTTTTCTAAATTGCGATCGCTTCCTCTTATGAAAAACAAACCAACAGCCAAAAGGCGCTTATGTTTATTTCCGGGACCGGATTATTAACCTGATTAAATTTGACATGATTGAAAATAACCGGTAAAATACACAATCCAAATAATTGTTATTTCGTATTTTCGCATTCATAAACT
>JAUZOX010000724.1 GCA_030706265.1 Bacteroidota bacterium
TGATATTGAAATGACGATAATCTTTCTTACTGGGCTTCGCATCCCGGAAGACCACCATGGCAGCCACGGGATAAGCCCCCTGGATGTTTGAATTGTCAAAACATTCAATGTAGGTAGGCGGTTCAGGCAAGCGGAGATCGGTCATGATCTGGTTCAGAACGCGCCGCTTGTGCCGGTCGGGATCCACCAAATCTTTCTGCCGTTGTTTTTCGATGCGGTAATAATCGGCATTACGCTCCGAAAGCTCCAGTAGCTTTTTCTTGTCACCGGAGCGGGGAATAATAAACGAGACACCAGGGAGCTTTACTTCAGGCTCAAAAGGGACAATGATCTCGCGTGCATTGCTTTCATAACGGCCCCTCACCTCCACAATGGCCATGATCAACAATTCTTCGCGGTTCTCATCCAGTTTCTTCTTCATTTCCAAAGTGTGCGACTGAATAATGGCCCCGTTTGAAATCTTGATAAAGTTGATGTAAGCCGAGCCTTCGTCCTCAATATAGGAATAGACATCCACGTTGTGTATTGCGGGATTTACGACCAGCGACTTGCTCTGGTACCGGTCGAGCAATTCTATCTTTTCCTTGACCAGTTTCGCCTTTTCAAACAAAAGGTTCCCGGCATATCTCATCATGAGTTTGGTTAGCTCCTGTTTTACATTGTTGATGTTGCCCTTGATGATTTCCCGGATAGCCGCAATCGATTCCATATAATCGGTTTCATCCTGCAACTTCTCACACGGGCCCTTACAGTTTCCGATATGATACTGCAGGCAAACCTTGTAGTTTCCACGGTCTATGTGTTGCTTGTCAAGATTGAGCGAACAGGTGCGCAAGGGATAGAGGTGCCGAATCAAATCCAGAATCGTATTCATCATCTTCACCGAAGCATAAGGGCCGAAATACTCCGATCCGTCATTCACCCTGTTACGCGTTGGGCCAATCCGCGGAAACGGTTCTTTGCGAATGCAGATCCAGGGATAGGTCTTATCATCCTTGAGCAAGATATTGTACCGGGGCTGGTATTCCTTGATCAGGTTGTTTTCAAGCAACAAGGCGTCGAGTTCGGTATCCACCACAAGGTACCGGAGATCCGCTATCTTGCGCACCATCACCCTCACCTTTCCGCTGAGCGAAGTATCCTTTGTGAAATAGGAAGAGACACGCCGTTTTAAGTTCTTGGCTTTACCCACATAAATAATGGTCCCCTCGTCATCAAAGTATTGATAAACGCCCGGATTCTCAGGTAGCGACCTTACGATCGGCTCAATCTTGTCCCAATGCTTATTGACTTCGCTCACCTTAATTTATACGTTATCGCGATAATGAACCCAGCCCTGAGCCTGAATGGGAATAAGCGAACCCGAATTGCTCATCAGATTTACCCCTGAAGCCTCATCTGTGATGTGGCCTATGACGGTGACGCCGGGAATGGCGTTGACCTTTTCATAATCGTTCATGTCCACGGTGAAAAGCAGTTCATAGTCTTCCCCGCCATTCATGGCTGCCACGGCAGGCAGAATATTGAACTCTTCGGCAATGCCCGCAACGGTAACATCAATCGGAATCCGCTCCTCGTAAATGACGGCGCCCATCTTTGAATCATTGCAGATATGAAGGATTTCAGAAGCAAGGCCGTCGCTGATGTCAATCATCGCAGTGGGCAGTACCCCGGCTTTCTTCAGTTCACGGACAATATCCATCCTTGCTTCGGGTTTAAGCTGGCGTTCTAACGCATAATCATATCCTTCCAGTTCAGGTTGCATGTCGGGATTGGCCTCAAAGGCCTTCTTTTCGCGTTCCAGCAGTAACAACCCTATATAGGCTCCACCCAAATCACCCGAA
>JAUZOX010000725.1 GCA_030706265.1 Bacteroidota bacterium
TCAGTTCCCAGCTTTGAGCAATGTATTGAAAGGCATCATTGCATCCCCACTCATAAGACAAGCCGGACGTAAAAAACTTGCTGTCGAAATAAACAGCTTTTCGTACCGCAAGGGATTACCGGTCGACAGTTCAGGCAATGGCGGCGGATTTGTATTTGACTGCAGGGCCTTGAATAACCCGGGCCGGATCGATCAATACAAATCGCTGACTGGAATGGATGAATCGGTCCAGCTGTTTTTGGAACAGCAACCTGAAGTGAAACCATTCCTCGAAAATGTATTCGGCATCATTGATCACAGTGTAACGACCTATCTTGGACGCAACTTTGAACACCTCCAGATTAACTTTGGTTGTACCGGTGGCCAACACAGGTCGGTTTATTGTGCCGAAAAACTGGCAGAGCATCTGAAAGACCATCCCAATATCACTATCACCATAAATCATCTGGAACAAAAATTTAAATAACAGATTGGAATAACGGATGTCAGGCCGAATCTGTCTCGCCATGATGAAACGAGCATGATCAAAGTTCACAAACAACGATGAACCGAGCATTTATGCGAGTTCTATACGACCAATTTAATCAAATAATAACCGTATAAAAATCATCAATGCGAGTTCCATACGACCTATTTAATCAAATTATTTTCGTATGAAATGAAAAGATGAGAATAGAAGTTCATTTTTTTATCGATTCACCCTAAATCCACCACACAATGAATAAGCAACTCTCCATTTTTGATTATTTTTCAATCGAGCCTTTTAAAGACAAAACGGACTTCATTGAAAAAACCGTACACCAGATCAGGAAAGACTTTGCATTGTCGGGTTTGAAACTAGATTTGCCTGAAAATCAGGAATTGAAAAATTATGATGAACTATTCTCACACCTCAGGCCGGCCATTGAAAATCTGTTGCAAAAAGAATATCCCAGGTTGCTTTCATTGCTTTACCAGATCGATCTCACTCCGGAAACAATCCACAAAGCTAAGATCGAACAACCCGACCTGACAGAAACCGAATTAATTACCGCCCTGATCATTAACCGCGAATTCAAGAAAATAGTGATCAGAATGTATTTCAGGTCAAAATCCATGAATTAAACTCCGGATTTCTCTCTTCCTCCAAGACGCAAAATAATAAGAGAAAGTATAAAAAGTGTTCTGAATGAACCGGGCATAAACGCAAGTTCCCTACGACTTGGTTAATCAAATTATTTACGGATTAAAAGATAGGATTTATGCCGGATAATTTCTAATTTGGCAGCTTAATCTATTCACCCATGATTCGTTATACTTCTTCTAAACAATTAAGTATCGAAGAATTCAAAACGCCATTTGAAAAGGGAATCGATGTAAACAACCGTTGGGTCATCCTGGCCCGTTCCTTACCCTGGGATGAATTGGCCGGCATCTATCGCAGGGCAATGTGTCCCGACAAGGGTGCACCCGGAAAAGATGCCCGACTGGTCATAGGCGCTTTGATCGTAAAATACAAACTGGGATTGTCGGGCGAAGAAACGATACAGATAATCCGTGAGAATCCCTATATCCAATATTTCCTTGGATTTAAGACATTTACTCAAAGTCCCGTATTTGATGCAGGATTATTTTCTTCGGTATTGAAACGAATCGGCATTGAAGCCTTTAATACGATGAACCGGGAAATAATCGAAAAGGCTTTTAACACCCATTTGAAAGGCAAAAGGAATGGATTTATCTTTTCGGCAAAACACACCCACCATCCGTCCGATATTTCTTCCAACCTTAAGTTAGTGAGTCTCGCAAGGATTACCAGTGAGGAGATTATTGACGCCTTGTGTAAAGA
>JAUZOX010000726.1 GCA_030706265.1 Bacteroidota bacterium
ATATTGAGAATGCTTTCCACATATTCCATCAGTACTATATCCTCAAGGGTATAGGGGATCTCTCCGGTGTAGGCTACAAATACCGAAGATTTAGGCACCTCCAGTTTCTTTTTGAAATCATTCTTCACGATCCCTTTTGGAGGATAAACTCCTAAATCCTTGAAATTTTCTTTCCGATTCGTCGAAGGTAGTCCACCCAGATAGGTTTCAATCAGTCCTTTTACACTATCGGGTTCGATGTTCCCGGTGAAAAAGAAAGTGAAGTCGCTGGCATCTGCAAAGCGATCCTTATAAATTTCCAGGACTTTGTTATAATCTACTTTTGAAAGCATATCCAGGTTAAATCGTCTTCCCCTCGGATTACGATTTGTGATGACCGTTGTCAAAGTATCGATAAAGCTATTCATTGGATTTTGAGCCGCATTTTCAAGCTGGTTCTTTTTCCGAACGACCCATGAATTAAAAGCATCCTGATCCTTTCTGGGTTGTGTAAAGTACAGATAGGTCAACTCCATTAGGGTTTTAAAGTCTTTGGGTGAAGCATTGCCGCTGATTCCTTCATTCAAATCGCTCACAAAGGGACCTACCGATACTAATTTCCCGGTAAGCATTTTTTCGAGTTCCACCGAGTTAAATTGTCCCACACCGCCAAGCCGGATAACTTCGTTGAGGATCGAAACAGAAGGTAAGTCGGTGTCTTTGACAAGCGAACTACCTCCCGGACTGTATGAGTTCATGATCACTTCATCTTTTTTATAGTCGGTCTTCTTCAATAGCACCTTTACCCCGTTTGAAAGGATCCATTCTGAATATCCGAAAGGTTTTTGCTCAGTCTTAATCACCTTTCCGGCAACCGGTTTTTTCTCAATCAGAGGTTTATCTGCAACGACATCAACATAAGGTGTGATCTTCTCGTTTTTTACCTCATCCCAAATTTTCAAAACCCGATCTTTTTCAGGTATCGTAACACCCTCTTTCTTAGGCCCCATCACCGTAAAAACAACATTGGTATCAATCACAAAAGATTGTGCTGTTTTATTGATGGCATCCAATGGGATGTCGGGTAATACCTTATTGACCAGATCATATTCATATTCAATGCCCGGCATTGGCTCATTGTTCAGGAACAGTTGAACACATTCGTTGATATATGAATCGTTTTTCTGCTTATCCCGTTCGTTAAAAGCATTTTCGTAGTTGCGCAACAATTCTGTTTTTGCCCGTCTGAACTCGGAAGCCGTAAACCCAAAACGCCGCATCCTTTCATTTTCACGAATTATGGCGCGTAATGCTGTTTCGGCCTCGTTGTTGTTGCGTGGATTTACGCTGACCGACCAGGCATCTTTTGAAGGCGTCACAATAAATTCCCCATATTCTCCATGTGCACCTGCAAATGGAGGATCCGGCTTTTTAGACAGTTCATATAAACGTGCATTAAACATGGATGAAACCAGATCGTTGACTACCTGCATAATATAATAGCTCATTGTTGATTTCATTTCCGCAGGCACTGCGTCATGTTTGTAATAAACCGACAGCTGTGTCTGTTGTACCTCGGGATCTGTTTGAATCGATACGATGGGTGATAGGTTGTTTGGAACCGGGTACCTGAGACGTTGAGCCGGATTAACAGGTTTAGGAATATCCGCAAAAAGGGTCTTTATTTTTTTTTCAACTTTATCCACATCTACATCGCCCACAACAATGATTCCCTGTAGATCCGGACGATACCATTTTTTATAGTAATCTTTGATATCCTGGTATGGAAAATTGTTGATGATATCGATGCTGCCTATCGGCAGCCGGTTGGCAT
>JAUZOX010000727.1 GCA_030706265.1 Bacteroidota bacterium
GTAAGGGAAATAACTAAATTTATTTCTTTAAAGTTATCAATTAAGTTTAGATGGACCTGTGAAAAACTAAATAGAAGCCTTATAAAAAAATTTGGTTAAGTTTGCCGGCTGAAAATATATAGGAGAATAGATGAAACGAGCATGTTTGAAAGTACAGATAGCGATGAAAATCTTTCATGCGAGTTCCATGCGACCGATTTAATACAAATTATTTACGCATTATTTACGCATGAAAAATAAAGTAGCTATTATTACCGGTGCATCCTCGGGCATTGGAAAGGCATTGGCATTTGAATTTGCCAGAAGAGGTGCAAAAGTTGTTATTGCAGCCCGCAGCTTTTCCAAACTGGAAGAAATCCATAATGCTTTACTCGAAATGGGTGCAGATGCCTGGCCTGTTGTAGCCGATGTCAGTTCAGAAACCGATTGTCGTAATCTGACGACCGAAACCATTAAAAAATATGGCCGGATCGATATCCTGGTCAATAATGCAGGAATATCAATGCGAGCCCTGTTTGACGATTGTGAACTGGATGTTATCAGACGATTGATGGATGTTAATTTTTGGGGAACTGTTTGTTGTACAAAATATGCATTGCCTTATTTGTTGGAGAGCAAAGGGAGTGTGGTCGGGGTGGTGTCGATTGCCGGTTATGTTGGTTTACCGGGTCGAACCGGTTATTCTGCATCCAAATATGCGATCCGTGGTTTCCTGGATACGCTTCGGGTCGAAAATCTTCATAGAGGATTGCATGTCATGGTCGTCGCCCCTGGGTTTACCTCTTCAAACATCCGGAATGTAGCACTCACTGCAGATGGATCGCAACAAGGGGAGACCCCCAGGGACGAAAGCAAGATGATGTCTGCAGAAAAAGTGGCCAACAAAATTGCAGATGGCATCGAAAAACGTCGTCGCAGCCTGGTGCTTACTTTTGTTGAAGGCAAGCTGACCGTGTTTTTAAGCAAATGGTTACCTCGTTTATTGGATCGGCTGGCATATTCCCATATGGCAAAAGAACCGAACTCACCTTTTAAATAATTTGCATCAAGCGAATTTTTATCATATCTTTAAAAAATAAAAATCATACATCAAATATGGAAACGAGCAACATGGAAATAAAACTTCTTGAAGGTCTTGACGACATTGACTTTGGAGCAACCACCGAAGAAGTAGCCGAGAAATTTGGAAAACCGGACGAGACCGAAGAGTTGGATGAAGGCGATGACGAGTTGGAAACGGTCATCTGGACTTACAATGACAAGGGGGTTACGCTTTTCTTCGACGGAGATGATCCGAAACTCTTCTCGTGTGTTGAAACCGACAATAAAAACACGACTCTTTTCGGGAGAAAAATATTCGCGATGACATCACAGGAAATCATTGATATGATGACCGCTCACGGTTTTGAAGAGGTCGACGAAGATATTGAGGATTGGGGAGAAAAGCGTCTTTCCTTTGATGAAGCCCTGATCGATTTTTATTTTGAAAAAGATGAAATGGTTACGGTAAACTGGGGCGTATTCTTCGAAGAGTTTGACGAATCAGATCTGGAACAGGATACAAAAGAAAGTAAGAAAAAATAATATACTCATAATTTCAAAAAGGCCGTCTTACACCAGGACGGCCTTTTTTGTTTGATCACAGCAGGTTGCCTGTTCATGATATTAATAGGTCCAGGTTTGCATGATATATAATTGGAATTTTTAAGAAAAAATCTTATCTTTGATTATCATTCAATCTTAAGGATCATTTATTATATGGAGGCACTTAAAAAAATTGAAATCTTGCAGGGCGATATTACCAGGATGA
>JAUZOX010000728.1 GCA_030706265.1 Bacteroidota bacterium
ATCACAAACAGGAAAAGCCTGCGGGTTTTATTGACGGTCACAACATAGTAACCTGTTTTATTAAGTTCAAACAGGATACGGCTCCCTTGCCTTGTTCCGTTTATTTTCAACTGCTTCGGGCTGATTTCATAGTCGTGGATCTCACCGTTGAACTTTATGGTCACCGGTATCGCCGTTTTGAATTCAAACATCGAATAATTGATATCCTTGAACTGTTCTGCGAATATTTGATGGTCGCCAATATTTACTTCAAACTCACTGCTCCGGACCTGCTGATTGTTCAACGGTTTATCCGTATTGACCTGCTCACCCGAAACGATGCCGCACGCCATGATCAGAACCGGCAAAAATAATTTTCTTAATTCCATATGTACCTCTTAAATCTTAGTCATCGAATACCTACACCCCACAAAAAATAAAGCGGGTTAAACCTGAACGAATGTTCTTCAAAGATTATTCGAATGAGTTGAGCTCGGGAATCAGAATCGGCTGCTGTTTCTCCATCTTATAGTCAACAGTCGTTGTTTTCTTTTTATCACCCTCCCGGGACTGATCGCTTTTGACCGACACTTTGATAAAGGGATTTATCTTGCTGATGAATTCGAGAGCCCTTGCCTTCCTGTCTTCGCCAAAGCTTTTAAAGACCGGACTGACCGAAGCAACCAGCTCCGACAGATCGCTTAACCGGGTGTAAACCACGTTTTTGTCCACAACTTTTCCATCCTGCTTATCCTGCAAGTCCGAACCTGTACTGTCTTTGCCCAAGAGAACGACAATGGCGCAATTGTCATGCGGAATTGATTTCAACAACATTCGTTCTGTCGCAACATTTTTATCCATTCCCTGCCTGATGATTGCATTGGCATAATTCTTTTTCAATGCATTTTTAAAGATCAGGGGCAGTGCGGTGCTATCCACGCAACGGTTGATATAACGGCATTTATTAAAATGTTCCACACTGAAATTGTAATCGTCGGCGACCAGTCTCCCATAGTTGTTTGCCAGGTGAGATCCAAAGAGTTTTACCAGCGTTTTGAACTCCAATGAGGTCGAATCCAATGTGCGATTCCTTTGGAGGATAAAGTCTTTGACGTAGCGGGTATATTCAGGGATACCGGTGAGCTTTATGTTTATCTCGTCCTGTGTTTCTTTCATTTCTTGTGGAAATGAAATGGAGGGGATGATATTCCGGCTGTTTTTCATCACCGGCTTGCGGTTGGCATCGGATAAGACCGGTTCAACGATTGGGGAATTATCCGGAGCCGCTTTTACGGACTGCAACTGAATGACACCTGCTGCAAGTCCGCTGGCAGTCACTTTCACCGTTATAATCCCTTCATTGTCGTTTGCACGAATGACATTTGAAACCGGCATATCAGTGTACATCTCACCGTCCATTTCCTCATGCTTATTGATGTCGGATTCATAGACCGATGGCCCGACCAGTTTCGCTGGGCCGGTCACGGTCCATTTCACCGTATTGGTTGCGCCATAAACATGAATACCGTCGGCATCTACAATATCCGCAGTGATAATGGCAACAGAAGAACGGCTTGCGACAAGCTTCTTATGCGAAGCGGTCAGTACTATTTTGTTGGGTTCACCGGCCATGACAACCTGGCTGGTAATGATCTTACCGGCTTTTCTGCCTATAGCGGTAAGGGTCCCTTTTTGGACTTTAACATTGCTGAATGTAACGCTATGGAAGTTTGATGCATCCGGATATTGAAATCCCAGGCTTTGTCCGTTAACTTTAAGTTCAACCGTGTCACAGTTTGAGTTGATCCGAATATCCTTTTGCTGATCAAG
>JAUZOX010000729.1 GCA_030706265.1 Bacteroidota bacterium
CCCGGGTCATCGTTTCTTTCTGTTGTGCCAGCCATTCCGCTACTTGGTGCTGCAGACTTCCGGTCTTCTCCTGCAATTGGCTGATCTCTCCCGAGATCTGTTCGATAATCCCCTTATACGTTTCTTGGGTGGTATTGATCTCCGATTTTCTCCCGGTCAGCGTGTTGAATTTGTTTTCTAAATCCTGTTGTCGGGCCGAAAGCTTTTGTTCAATTTCATCTGCTTTCTTACCGCCCAATAAACCCGCTCTTTCTGTATTCAGGTCTTCGTTCTTACGTGTTGCAGTTTCAAATGTTTGTTTTTTTGCGGTTAAAGTTTTTATACGTTCCCCGGCCCTGTTTTGTTCGTGGGTTAGCTGTGTTGATAACATGCCGGCTTGTTTCTCGGCTTCTTTTAATTCATTGGTGTATTTGTTCCATTGCTGAGCGACTTTTTGCAGCGTTGGTGCCAGCGCCCCATTTTTAAACTGCTCTTGCCAATGCGGCAGACCGGTTAGATATCCATTCAGCTTTTCCATGGACTCCCCATACGATTTGGAATAACCGTCAATGATGGATTTCAAACCGATGTTTTCAGCATTATGGGAATCGATCTTTTTAGTTATATCATCAATGGATCGCTGAATATCCGCCTTTGCTTTTTTGAGTTTGGCCTCTTCCAGACTGTCGCCCACCACATTACTTGCCGGATGATGCAGGCTGCCACAAACCGGACAAGGCTCTCCTTCGACCAGTGTCGCCCTTAGCGTGGCGATTTCGCTGGGGAGCAAATTGTTTAAACGTTCTGCCTCCTTTTTCTGTGTTTCCAGTGTTTGCTTTTCGTGTTCGACGATTTCTATTGACGCTTTCAGCAACTTTGAATTACTGGCTGCCTTGTCATCGCTTGTAGCAGCATCTTTGAGCAGGTTGATGATTAACTCCGTTCTTGGTATTATTGCCTGATAATGGTCATGGTCACCAAACCATTGGTTGATGGATTCAGTCGCTTGTTGAGTCACTTTTATCTGCCGATGCGTCTCTTCAACCGACTTTACTGCCTCGTTTTTGGCTTTATCTGTCACCTTATACTCTTCTTCTGCCGTTGCCAGATTATTTTTAGCTTCGCTGATCCGAATATCCAACTCCCGTGCTCTTCTTATTTCGGGTTCAAGTGCCGCTTTTTTCTCTTTATGTCCTATCAGCTCATTTTCAATTGAAATAACTTGTTCACTTACCTCCTTCAGCAGAATTTCATTCGTTTTGAGATCCTCTTCACGGTTAGCGCGATTGGTTGCCTTTTCGGTTAATTGATTTTGGGCACCTTTCAACTCCATAAAGCTGTCGCGTATCTCCTGGACGCTATCTACCTTCTTCAGATACGCATAGCGTATCTGTGCTTCTTCAATCTTGCGCTCCGATTCGTCAAACGCCTGCCGGGCCTCTTTGACCCCTCTCTCCAACAGCTCTTTTTCCGACAACCATTTTATTTTGTTCGATAATTGTTCTGTCTCAACAGTTATCAGGCCAATTTCTTTTTTGACCGACTGTTTTTCCTGGTTCAGTGTTTCCAGCTCCTCATCCGATAAGAGTGCAATATCTTTGATGCGTTCATTTAACGTGTTGAGTTCCTGTTCGGCCTGTTTCGACTTTTCATATATCTTCGCCGAGATCCGGGAGTAGATATCGGTACCGGTCAGTTTCTCCAGTAATTCGGCTTTTTCTTTCTGGGTGGCCTTCAGGAAGGTAGCAAAATCACCCTGGGCCAGCAGCACCGAACGGGTAAACTGGAAAAAGGTCAACCCGATCAACTCGCTTATCTTTGATAATA
>JAUZOX010000073.1 GCA_030706265.1 Bacteroidota bacterium
AACCGAGCAGGTTTGAAAACTCAAATAACTACGAAAATTCTACATGCGAGTTCCATGCGACCTATTTAATCAAATTATTTACGCATGAACCGAGCAGGTTTGAAAACTCAAATAACTACGAAAATTCTACATGCGAGTTCCATGCGACCTATTTAATCAAATTATTTACGCATGAAAAACAAAAAGATTCCAAAATATCCGGTCCTTCGAATTTATTTCACGGCCTTCATTCTGCATTTTATGTTGGTCATGCCGGTATTTACTATAATCTGGGTAAAAAATGATCCCTCAGTTCTGAATAGCAACAGTCTTTCAAAGTCGGTTAAGACAAATGAAAAAGCGGATTTTAACGTCGCTATTACACTGCCGAATAAAACGGAATCTGACCTGAAAACGAATGAAAAAACAGCTTCCAAAAAAACCGGAGATAACTATCTTGGTAAAATTATTGATTTGACAGCCAATATATTATTAACAGCCATCGCGATAATTTTTATCCTGAACTTGCCATTTAAAATCTATTTTATCCGAAAGCGCCATAACAAAATCATCTCTCCGGATCTCTATAAATTCTGCAGGAAATTTCTGCTTAAAATTCCCCTGATTAATAGTGCAATTTTCCTGTCGGCTTTCCTGATTTTACATATCTTCATGCTCATCGTCCTCCGGCAGAAAAACAGTTTTGAAGATCAGATAAGCCGCGATCTTTACAGCTATTACCTTTATATTTCCCTGTTTTCCTCAACGCTGATCGTTGTTTTTGTTTATTTATGGCAAAAGCATCGTACGCATTTCAGGTATCTCGAACATGTTTATAATCCGGATGAACTTCGGGTGAAAATATTTAAGAGTAAAATCGGAGGTATCCGTAACCGGCTTTGGATAAGTAGTGCGCTCACTACACTCCTGCCTTTGATGGTCGTCATTTTTTATCTTGTAATCAGCATCTCTTCGCTCAAAGACTTGGGAGTAATGACCCCCGAGAAAAGCAAAGTTGTATTTGGCCATTATTATCAATCCTTCGTAGGGCAGTCTTCCGGATTTTATAAGAACCTCTTTTACATCAATGCCATCGATAACTTCCTGCTCATCGTTGGCGTCGCAACCGGCATCATTGTATCCCTCATTTACCTTGCAATTTTTCATCGCTGGACGACCCATGACATCGTTGCCCCGGTGAAAGAATTAGTGGTTAACATGAAGCGAATCGGGGAGGGGCATATGGATGCACAAGCCATTGTCAGGACCAATGATGAGATTGGCGAACTAACCGAGGGATACAACCAGATGTCAAGCGAACTCAATAACTATATTTCCAGGATATCAAGGATGAACGAGGCTTATTTCAGATTCGTGCCGCGTGAATTTCTGGAAGAATTAGGCAAAAAAGACATCACCCAAATAGAACTGGGCGACCAGGTGCAACGTGAGATGACCATTCTCTTTACGGATATCCGTGGTTTTACAGAACTCTCCGAAGATTTGTCGCCCAAGGATACCTTTGATTTCATCAACCAGTATCTTGGAATCATGGAACCGATTATCGCAAACAACAACGGATTTATCGATAAATATATCGGCGATTCCATCATGGCACTCTTCAGCAAAGACGCCGACGATGCCCTTATTGCCACACTGGAAATGCGGAGAGTGTTATCCGACTTCAATGAATTAAGGGAAAGCGAAGGCAAAAATCAGATCGACTTTGGAACCGGGATTCATACCGGGAATCTGATGCTTGGTGTCGTAGGTGGATATGGAAGGATGGATGGAACAGTAGTGTCGGATGCGGTTAACCTGGCCTCGCGGCTCGAAGGCATCACAAAATATTACGGTGCGTCGGCAATCATTAGCGAAGACACGCTGATCAAATTAAAGAACCCGACGATGTTTAACTACCGTCTTCTCGACATTGCAAAGGTTAAAGGAAAGAAGAAAGCGGTTTATATTTATGAACTCATCGATGCGGAAAACGAGCCCAACCGTTCCAAGAAAATAGAGACGAAACCATATTTTGTCCAGGCCGTCGAATATTACAAACAACAAGCTTTTGAAGAAGCATTAACGCTGTTTCGGGAAGTAGAGAAAATTCATTCCACTGATAAGGCGACACTGCTATACATCAAAAGATGTTTGGACAACATCAAAAACGGTATTCCCGAAGACTGGAACTATATAGAGATTTTCAAGTTTAAATAAAACAGGGGAGAAGAATATCGGATTTGATATCAATTTTAATCCGAAAAAAATTATATTAAACTGGCCTTAGGGAACTCGCATAAATGCATTTCTGATCCAGGTTTAGGCGTAAGCATATTTGGTTCAAGTTTAGGCGTAAGCCGTAACTTGGACCAAATATGCGATTATGGACTTTTATAAGAATTGGGGATTATTAGATTGCGGGTCAAGCCCGCAATGACGTGCGGGGGCGAAGCGGCAACCCGGACTAAAAAACAAGTATAGTGGATTTCATACGCAAATAATTTTTATTAACCAGGTCGTATGGAACCTGCATGGATAATTTTTATACGGTTATTATTTTATTAATTGGCCTTATAGAACTCGCATAAATGCTCGTTTCATCGTTGTTTGTGTTTCCAAACATGCTCGTTTCATCGTAACTTTGCAAAAAATAAAAAAGATGAGGATTACGGAAAGAATTAGTTTTCAAATCCAGGATGTCGACCTGGTCGTGAAAGAAAAAAACAAAATCAGACAGTGGATCGTGGATGCCATCAAAAATGAAGGCAAAAAGACAGGGGACATCACCTATATCTTTTGTTCGGATGAGTACCTGTTGAAGATGAACCGACAGTATTTGCAGCACGATGATTACACCGACGTCATCACCTTCGATTACACGGAAGAAAACAGGGTATCGGGAGACATATTCATCAGCTACGAAAGGATCGTTGACAATGCAAATCAGCTAAAGACTTTGCCGGAAGAGGAACTGCACCGGGTCATGATTCATGGAGTAATGCACCTGTGCGGATATAAAGACAAACTACCCGGTGAAAGAGAACAAATGACCCAAAAAGAGAACCAGTACCTCGCACTGCTTCCGAATCAAAAGAACTAAAAGAACATTTCAACTACAACATAATTATCTGTAATTTTGTACCGCTTGAATGGCAGTAGACCTTCACCCCAGAAGTTGTTTTCTGCCTGTTTTTTTAAGCCACGATCTGGAATGTTCCACGTGAAACAAAAGGCGAATAATGTTTAAAGAATATGATGTAATTGTGGTCGGAGCAGGCCATGCCGGTTGCGAAGCAGCAGCCGCAGCGGCTAATATGGGCTCATCGGTACTGCTGATCACAATGAACCTGGAGACCATGGCTCAAATGTCGTGCAATCCGGCAATGGGAGGAGTGGCAAAGGGACAAATCATCCGGGAAATCGATGCCCTGGGCGGTAGCTCAGGTATCGTCACCGACAAAACCATGATTCAGTTCCGGATGCTGAACCGTTCGAAAGGACCGGCCATGTGGAGTCCAAGAGCACAAAGCGACAGGATGGCTTTTGCCCACGAATGGAGAAGGACACTGGATAATATTAAAAATGTCGATTTTTTTCAGGATACAGTCATAGGATTACTCACCAAGGGCAATCATGTGGCAGGAGTGAAAACAGCCCTGGGAATAGAAATTCGCTCCCGGGCTGTGGTCCTTACCAATGGTACTTTTTTAAACGGAATCATACACATCGGCACCAAGACTTTTGGAGGAGGACGGATCGGAGAGAAGTCGGCCACCGGCCTCACCGAAAATTTAAGGGATTTGGGATTTGAATCCAGCCGTCTAAAAACGGGAACGCCTGTCAGAATAGATGCGAGATCTTTGAATTTTGGCCGTATGGAAGAACAGAAAGGGGATGATGATCCACAGAAATTCTCTTTCACGGATACACCAAGACTTACAAAGCAAAAGAGTTGCTATATCACCTACACCAATGAGAAGGTTCATGATATATTAAGGACCGGATTTGACAGGTCGCCACTCTTTACAGGCAGGATCAAAGGCAGGGGTCCGAGATATTGTCCTTCCATAGAAGACAAAATTGAACGTTTTGCTGATAAGACACGACATCAGTTGTTCGTAGAACCCGAAGGGTGGGATACGACCGAATATTATCTGAATGGGTTCTCATCTTCTTTACCCGAAGACATCCAATACCGGGCGCTTCTGCTTATTCCGGGCTTTGAAAATGCCAAAATATTTCGTCCCGGCTATGCCATCGAGTATGATTACTTTCCACCACTGCAGTTAAAGGATACCCTTGAAACCAAACTGATCGAAAATCTCTATTTTGCAGGCCAGATCAATGGTACTACCGGATATGAGGAAGCAGCAGCACAGGGCTTGATGGCCGGGATCAACGCACACCTCAAGGTTTATGAAAAAGCACCTTTCGTCTTGAAACGTTCCGAAGCTTATATTGGAGTTCTCATCGACGATTTGATCACAAAAGGGGTGGAGGAACCTTACCGCATGTTTACCTCGCGTGCAGAATACCGTATTCTGTTACGGCAGGACAATGCCGACATACGTCTTACGGAAAAGGGTTATTCAATAGGTCTTGCATCAGAAGAGCGGGTTCAGACCGTTCGCTTAAAACAGGCAGCCACTACCAATCTGCTCGACTTTTTAAAGCAAACCAATGTGGAACCCGAGGACATCAACCAATACCTGCTCGACTCCAATACGCCGGCCATTGCGCAAAAGACCAAAATCGCGAATATTTTATTGCGGCCCCAGGTTTCATTAAAAGAACTGATTCCCATTGTCTCGCCACTACATAATTTTTGTACAGATGGCCGGAACACCGTCAATGATATTTTGGAAGAGGCCGAAATCCTGATCAAGTATGAAGGATATATTGATCGGGAATATGAAATTGCACAAAAACTGAATAAATTTGAAGACATCATTTTGCATGAGGACTTCGTTTATTCAAAGCTAACATCCCTTACGCTGGAAGCAAGAGAAAAATTAACTAAAATAAAACCCAAGACCATCGGTCAGGCTTCGCGCATTTCAGGGGTATCGCCTTCTGATATCAGCGCCCTCCTGGTCTACCTTGGTCGATAACGTTTCACGTGGAACATAAGCAATATGGAAGAACTAAAACACTGCATCAACTGTGATTGTCAAGACTTTACAACACTTTATTCATTAAAGGACTACTTTTTCACCCAGGAAAATTTCACAATCCAACAATGCAACCGTTGTGGGTTGCGCTTTACAAATCCACGTCCGGAAGAGAAGGACCTCGGGGCTTATTATAAAACCGAAAACTATCTCTCACATTCCGACCGTAACAAGACCTTGTTTGATAAAATGTACCATTTTATCAAGAAGTACAATTTAGACCACAAACGTAAACTCATAGAAAAGTTCCATACTTCAGGAACCATCATAGACATTGGATGTGGAACAGGAGCCTTCCTTGGTCAGTTCGATAAGAAGCGATGGAGTAGGATAGGGTTCGAACCCGATGCCGATGCAAGAGAAATAGCAAAGAATTCTTATGGCATCGAGGCCAGAGACCTTCAGGCCATGAACAACCTAAACGGGACAAAAGCCGAAGTCATCACGATGTGGCATGTTCTGGAACATGTTTCGCTTATCAACGAACAGTTGATTAAGATTAAAAGCATGCTCAAGCAAGATGGCATCCTGGTCATCGCCGTCCCCATGAGTAATTCCCATGATGCCAATTATTATGGAAAATACTGGGCGGCCTATGATGTCCCCCGGCATTTATATCATTTCACAAAAGATACACTTCAACAGTTGCTTTCAAAACACGGTTTCAATTTAGTCGAAAATTATCCCATGGTTTTTGATGCCTTTTATATTTCGATGTTAAGTGAAAAATATAAAAAATCGAGCTTGCCCCTGGTACAGTCTCTGATTAAGGGATTGCGTTTTGACTTCGCCGCAAAAACCAAAAAAGGCACCTATTCCAGCATGATTTTTGTGTTTCGACAATAAATATTCAAAATAAGCCTGCAGGATTAATCCGGCATACTGTTTGATACTGCAGGTCATTTTTTTTGAGATCGTTTCTGAGAGAGGCTTATTTAAAACGACTTTTATGGCCACTTTGTTAAATTTTTTACGTCAACTACGCTTAAAGAAGAAAATTCGACTCTCCTCGCCAGTTTTTTTACTTCCATTTTGTGTAGCGGTGTTTTTGATCAGCAGCTTCAACATCGTTACCAAAACGGATGGGGTTAAGCTCACGGCATCATTTCAGAAATCGCTTCTCAAACATGAGGTCAACCTTACCACAAAACTCAACTCCTTTGTCTTCGATTTAGGATACAATGAAACGACCTATAAATCCTTTAATGTAATCGCTAAATATTACAAGGATAAGAATACCGACTTTTTTGTATACAAAAACAAGAAACTTGTTCGCTGGACTTCAAGCGAAGTAACCGTTCCAATCCTTTTCAACGACTCCCTTTCAAAATCCTCCATCTCCTGGTTTGCAAAAGGAAATTACCTGGTCAAACATAAAAGGATTAGAAATTTTGATTATCTGGCCGTTGAACTGATCAACAACGATTATGCCTTTCGGAACGATTATTTAATTTCACGGTTTAATCCGACATACGATCTTCCACAGGAAACCGAAACATCGGATAAAGCAACTCCCTACAAGGTGTTTTCAAAAGACAAGGGATCCTCCCTGTTTTTGATCTTCCCCAGGACGGAAACACATGATACGTTTCTTTTAATAAGCTTCATTATATTTTTATTTATTCTTTTTCTGATAGCAGTATCAATATATAAATATTTAAAATATAGATATCAGAAGTTTGCGCTCAAACAGTTTATCATTTATTTCCTGCTGTTGTGTTTGATACGTTTGCTGTTGACCTTGATTCCGATTCCTCACGCGCTGGAATCTTCTCAACTTTTCAGTCCTTTTCTCTATGCCTCATCTGACGTTTTGCCTTCATTAGGACACCTGATCATCAATACATTATTCCTCCTGTTTTTTTCAGTAGCTTACTACCTCTCCAGCATTACAACCATCGATCCCCAAAAAGCAACACTGAAGAATAGCATTTTTTGGTTTTTCATCTTTAGCCTTCTAATCGACCTTATCTCATTTCGGTTTATAGATCTGACGGATTCTTTTGTAACAAATTCAAACATTCCTCTGAATCTTTCCAATATCTTTTCGACCAATATCTACAGCTTTTTCATCATTTTCATTCTTTTTTTACTAAGCTTAAGCTACTACTTCTTTGTACGTCGATATTATTTATTTCATTTTAAAAATTTCACATATCGAAAAAGCTATCTTATCGTTTGTTCATTTGTAGCATTCATCACGCTATTGCCTTTTTACTTTGAATCTACTTATACGATACCCTATATCGTCATTTTTCTTTTTCAGGTTTTGCTGATCTACAATGTCATTTATTTAAAAACGAAAAACTCACTTGTTTATCAGCTTTTCCTTCTGATATTGTTGTCCTTGTTCATCTCCAGCATACTTTACAACAGTACGCAAATCAAGGAAAAAGAAATCAGAAAATCTCTGGCCTACAAATTGACTACTAAACGGGATAAACTTGCAGAATTTTTATATTCCAATATAGAAAAGAGTATTTTGCAGGATGCCCTGATAAAAAAGTACCTGAGGCTGGCCATTGCGAAACCGGATTCTGAATATAGACTACTGGACTATATCAAGACTAAATTCTCGAACAATTATTGGAACAAATATGAAGTTCAACCTTATATCTGCGATACGGTTAGCCAGCTGGAGATGAAACCGACCAACCAATTGGTGAGCTGCGAGGATTATTTTTCATCGAAGATTTCCAAAATGGGGTTGAAGACAATCAGCAACAATCTCTATTATCTTGATGAGATCTATGCTCAATGTACCTATATTGCCAAAATTGATTTCCCAAAAGACGATAACTCAAAACAACAAATTTCGGTATACCTTGAATTCTACCCCAAAATAACCACGAGCAATCTGGGGTATCCTGAATTGCTCATTGATGACGAGTTTTATCAGAAGTTAGATTTATCGGAATATTCCTACGCGATTTACAATCAAAATGATTTGGTAAAAAGCGTGGGCGATTACAAGTATAGCTTAAATTTACAATCGACCGATCCCAATATTACAACTTCTGCTTTCTTCTTTAATAAAAATTCGTATAATCATTTATTTGTAAAGACATCACCTTTTACGTCCATATTGGTGAGTCGAAAAATGCCGAACCTGATCAGTACCCTTTCGTTTTTCTCTTACATCTTTCTGTTTTCGGCACTGCTTTATTTGCTTTTCAGGTTGATCAGCAGCAAAAGCCCCAGGATCATGTTTTCGATGACCATTAAACAACGCTTGCAATTCTGGACCATCACCATTATTTTATTATCCTCAATTGCAATAGGATGCGTTATGTTGTTTTATCTCTTTAACCTCGAAAAAAGAAAAAATCAAAATACCCTTAACGAAAAGGCGCATTCGGTTTTGGTTGAACTGGAACAAAAAATAAACGATCCTAATTATTTTAACGGTTCACAGACTCCCATGCTTTCCGATTTATTATCCAAACTTTCCAATGTCTTTTTCACGGATATCAACCTTTTCGACAAAAACGGGGACCTGATGGCAACTTCAAGGCCCCAGCTTTTTGATGCCCAGCTTTTGTCCATTAAAATGAATCCCAAGGCATACTGTGCCTTGCACGATGAGCAACAAATTCTGGAGACCCTTGATGAAAAAATTGGCAATTATACCTTCCAGTCAGCATACATCCCCTTGCGGGATGTGGGAAACCGGACACTGGGATACATCAATTTACCCTATTTCGCAAAGGAATCCGAATTCAGGACAGATGTCTCTACCTTCCTGGTTGCCTTTATTAACATTTATGTCATCTTAACGGTCCTTGCAATTTTAGTTGCCTTACTCGTTTCCAATTACATCACATTGCCATTGCAGATCATTAAAGACAAAATAAGTCAGATCAACTATTTCAAAAAACCGGAAAAGATCGAATGGGCGGGATCGGATGAGTTGGCAGAATTAATTGCACAATACAATCAGATGGTCGAAGACCTGGCCCATAGTGCCGAAATGCTGGCCAGTTCTGAAAGAGAAAGTGCTTGGAGAGTCATGGCGCAACAGGTAGCCCATGAAATCAAGAATCCTCTCACCCCCATGAAACTGAGTGTACAACACCTGGAAAAAGCATGGCTTGATAAATCACCCGATTTCGAAAAAAGACTCAAACGGTTTACCCAAACTATGATAACGCAGATAGAGGCATTATCAACCATATCAGGAGAATTCTCTGATTTTGCCAAGATGCCAGCAAGCGTACTGGAAAAGGTAAACTTGAATCAATCTGTAAAAGAAGCGGCAATGTTGTTTTCCGATTCCATGAACCTGAGTATTGAGCTCAATTTATCCAATGGCGATATTCAGATCAAGGCTGATAAACAGCAGATAGCCCGTATCCTGAACAACCTGTTTAGAAATTCCATTCAGTCCATCCCTGCCAATAAACAAGGTCAGATCACGATTTCGACTTATGAAGACAACAAATTCAGTTTCCTTGAATTTTCGGATAACGGATCAGGCATCAAACCAGATTTACAACC
>JAUZOX010000730.1 GCA_030706265.1 Bacteroidota bacterium
AAAGACAGGCACAAAAGAACAGAATATACTGGGCCGTAAAGGTGACGATGTCAGGATCGATTGGGGTTATTTCTATCTGGCTGACAAGCAGGATAAGACTGTTTCTTTTACTATCAATGATCCTCAAACCACCCGTATGGAATTTGAAGAGAACGGGAAATTATCAGGGACCGTCAATCATAATTTATCACCAGCCATGCAAACCCAGATGACAGCTCTTGCTTTTAGTCGTGAAGTTGGAAAAGTCGGAACGAAGCCGGTTTCAAATAAAATCATGCTTGGGTACGATGATATTTATGCCATACAATATTTTGGCGATAATCTGCGTCCATACTGGAATAATGATGGGAAGCAGACAATAGAAAATGAATTTGCAATTGCAGACAAGGATTATCCCGGTTTGATGAAAAAATGCAATGCGGTGGATGCGAAAATAATGGCGGATGCCCAAAAGGCAGGCGGACCAAAATATGCCGCATTATGTGCTCTGGCTTACAGACAGGCTATCGCCGCGCATAAACTGGTGAAGGACAAGTCAGGGAATATTCTGTTCTTATCCAAAGAAAACTTCAGTAACGGTTCAATTGGCACGGTTGACGTGACTTATCCGTCAGCTCCGATGTTCCTGTATTTCAATCCGGAACTGGTTAAAGGACTGATGAACTTTATCTTTTATTACAGCGAAAGCGGGAAATGGAACAAACCTTTTGCAGCTCATGACATCGGAACTTATCCTTTAGCCAATGGCCAAACCTATGGTGAAGGAATGCCGGTTGAAGAAAGCGGAAACATGTTGTTGCTTGCCACTGCCATTGCTCACGTAGAAGGGAATGCCAGATATGCTGAAAAACATTGGGAAACCCTGACCACCTGGGCCAATTACCTGCTTGAAAAAGGTCTTGATCCTGAAAACCAGCTTTGCACAGATGACTTTGCAGGACACCTTGCGCACAATGCAAACCTTTCGGTTAAAGCCATACTGGGGATAGCAGGTTACGGTAAACTTGCCGGAATGCTTGGTAAAGCAGATGTTGCCAAAAAATATACCACTGCTGCAAAGGAGATGGCTCAAAAATGGATGGTAATGGACGCTGACGGGGATCATTATAGCCTGACATTTGACAAGAAAGGAACCTGGAGTCAGAAATATAACCTGGTTTGGGATAAAGAACTCAACCTGGGAATCTTCCCCAAAGAGGTAGCTCAAAAGGAAATTGATTTCTACCTCACAAAACAAAACACCTATGGCATGCCGCTCGATTCACGGGCTACCTATACCAAGGGGGATTGGATTGTTTGGACCGCTACCATGGCAAAAGATAAAGCAACCTTTCAGAAGCTGATTGATCCATTATACAGGTATGTCAATGAGACCCCAAGCCGTGTTCCTCTCAGCGACTGGCATCAAACCACCGATGGCAGGCAGGTTGGATTCCAGGCACGGTCGACGGTTGGCGGTTTCTTTTTTAAGATGCTTGACCAAAAACTGAATGGAAAGTAATTTTGTATTGATTTTACAAAGTTCACCATTGAAAATATGTTCAAAAACTTGATTTGTTTGCATTTGGGAAATTCATTAAAAAATTAAATAATGAAATCAGGAGTCAATAGGTGCTTCAGGCAGTTTTGTTTAATTGTGATGTGTATTTCAGTACCATTAGTGGGATCTTCAGCCGGAACAAATCCGGTGAAATGTGTCAAGCGGCCGGACCTAAAAGCCACTAATTCTTTTTATATCGGTAACCGTGCCCCGTTGCAAAAGCAAAATTTTATCAAACTTCCTTTCGGGAGCATTAAAGCGG
>JAUZOX010000731.1 GCA_030706265.1 Bacteroidota bacterium
TACGTTGCAAGGGGTGGCCGGAACCGGAAAAACATTGCTGGCCCTTGCCGGTGCGTTGGAACAGATCAAACAATACAAGCAAATTCACATGGCGCGACCCATAATCCCATTAAGCAACAAAGAGATCGGATTCCTGCCCGGCGACATCAAATCCAAAATCACGCCATACATGGAACCGCTTTACGACAACCTCAAATTCATCCAGAACCAGTTCAGGGACAACGAATCGGGAAACAGGTTAATCAATGAATGGCTTGATAACGAAAGGATCTATGTCACTCCGCTTGCCTACATCCGCGGAAGGAGCATCAGCAATGTATTTTTCATCATCGATGAAGCCCAAAACCTGACCCCGCATGAAGTCAAGACCATCATCACCCGTGCCGGAGAAGGCACCAAGATCGTTTTCACGGGAGATATTTATCAGATCGACACGCCTTACCTCGATGCTCAGAGTAACGGCTTATCGTATCTGATCGATAAAATCAAGAATCATCCCATCTATGCCCATGTCCTCCTTGAAAGAGGAGAACGCTCCGAGCTGGCAAACCTGGCAAATGATTTATTGTAGAGAAAAAAGAGCATGGCGACAGACAAGCATAACACATTAAAATTTCAAACTATCCGGTGTCATGGATAGTGACCATTCTTGGTCCAAGTTTAGGGGTAAGCATATTTGGTTCAAGTTTAGGCGATAGCCGTAACTTGGACCAAATATGCGCTTAAGGACTTTTTTAAGGATCAGGGGTCTGGAGATTGCGGGTCAAGCCCGCAATGACGTACGGGGCGCAGCGGTAACCCGGACTAAAAACAATCATAGGAGAGTTCATCCGAAAATAATTTGATTAACCAGGTCGTATTGAACTCGCATGGATAATTTTCACCTGTGTTTGTAATCTTCGATCATGCTCGTTTCACACTATTCCTTGCCACGGATAGTGACCATATTCCAGGCCGTACCGCAACCGGTCCGTTCACTTTCTGCAATGCTCTTCGCTGCTATTGCCGTAATAATCTGCGTAAGAGCATTTGAACAATAGGATAATCATGACGATCAGTAATTGTCCTTTACCAACACCTCATTTTTAGAAACTTTCTTATCAACATCGGCGACTACTTTAATTCCCGACAGATCGTTACGCAGAACCCTGATCTGCTGCGAAGCTTCACCTTCAACCCTCAGGAATTTTTTTAAAGGAGTAACATGACGGTAGCCACTGATCAGGATATTTTTACAATTCATTAATTTAATCAGTGCTTCAGTTGACGAAGGCGCCTCGGCCTGAAAGTTTTGCAGAGAAACATTGGTGACATCATCCATGATAAAGGCGGGACGCTCATCGGGATTCGAAGTACGCAACTGTACATTCTCCATCGTGAGGTTATCGGCATGCCGGATGTAAAGCCCATGAGCCGGTAGCGTTGACCCAAACATAGTATTTTCAGGATACGCTTTTTCCTTCTCCGGTACCGGTGTAGCGGCATCTTTAAGTGTTCCCTCACCCAGGTTTTCAAAGATCAGATCCCTCAATACGATTCCCTGAATTCTTGCTCCGGGAATACCGGTTATGGATGAGGTAAGCATGCTATGTGATTTGGCATTGATGGAACTGATGATAATATCTTTGAATTCTCCGGGTGACCCTGCCCTGCTTCCCAACCTCATGAACAATGGCGTCAGAACATCGGTCATCGAAATATTATTGATATTGATTCTTTCGATGTGGGCCCCGTCAACCGATTCTATGGCTATTCCCGAAAGGCATGTTGTGTCGCTGGAGACATTCTTAAACTTTGA
>JAUZOX010000732.1 GCA_030706265.1 Bacteroidota bacterium
GTTACGGGGCCTTTAAAATACAAGAAACACATATCAAACTCAGGAAATTATTAATTTTCATAATACAATATCATGAAGCAATTTTTTACTATTTTTTCCATTTTTTTATTCATTTTTTCTGTAAAGGCGCAGCAGAGTGTTAAGTTAAATCAAATGCGGGCACCCGCATATCCGCTTGTGACGATCGACCCTTATATGAGTGCATGGTCATTCAGTGATAAGCTTTACGCCGATCAGGTAAAGCATTGGACCGGGGCAAATCGTACGCTGATCGGTGCTATTCGGGTTGATGGAAACACTTACCGGTTTATGGGTACCGAAGATATTCCTTTAATCCAATATGCGAAGACAGCTGCTGCTGAGCCGTGGATTGGAAAATATACCTTTGAGCAACCTGAAAGCGGATGGGAGACATTAAATTTTTCAGACAGCCAGTGGAAAGAGGGTAAAGCAGCATTCGGAACGAAGGGTGAGCCTCATATGAGGACGCCCTGGGATACAAAGGACATTTGGGTGCGTCGTGAAATTACCATAAATGAGGATCCCTCAACACTGGATCTGTATGTCGAATATTCACACGACGATGTTTATGAAATGTATGTCAATGGTGTACAAATTGTTAAGACGGGGTATGATTGGAAAAACAATATCCGCATCCCCCTGTCACCAGTAGCCAGAAAAGCATTGGTGAAAGGAAAAAACATCATTGCAGCGCATTGTCACAACACAACTGGGGGCGGTTATGTAGACTTTGGCTTATTTAACCGCGTCTCGAAAAAGAATTATATGGAGACAACAGCCGAACAAAAATCGGTAACCGTGATGCCAACACAAACATTTTACACATTTGCATGCGGAAAGGTTCAACTGAAAGTCGTTTTCACTTCTCCATTGTTGACTGACAACCTGAATATCATGTCACGTCCGGTTTCCTATATCACATACGATGTAGCATCATTGGATGGAAAAGAGCACAATGTGCAGGTTTATTTTGAAGCATCTCCCGAATGGGCGGTAAATACCTTTTCACAGGAAGTTACCAGTGAGAAAATTGAAGCCAATGGCTTGACCCTTTTAAAGACAGGTACAAAAGAACAGAATATACTGGGCCGTAAAGGTGACGATGTCAGGATCGATTGGGGTTATTTCTATCTGGCTGATAAGCAGGATAAGACCGTTTCTTTTGCTATCAATGATCCTCAAACCACCCGTATGGAATTTGAAGAGAACGGGAAATTATCAGGGGCCATCAATCATAGTTTATCACCAGCCATGCAAACCCAGATGACAGCTCTTGCTTTTAGTCGTGAAGTTGGAAAAGTGGGAACGAAGCCGGTTTCAAATAAAATCATGCTTGGGTACGATGATATTTATGCCATACAATATTTTGGCGATAACCTGCGTCCATACTGGAATAATGATGGGAAGCAGACAATTGAAAATGAATTTGCAATTGCAGACAAGGATTATCCCGGTTTGATGAAAAAATGCAATGCGGCGGATGCGAAAATAATGGCGGATGCCCAAAAGGCAGGCGGACCAAAATATGCCGCATTATGTGCTCTGGCTTACAGACAAGCTATCGCCGCACATAAACTGGTGAAGGACAAGTCAGGGAATATTCTGTTCTTATCCAAAGAAAACTTCAGTAACGGTTCAATAGGCACGGTTGACGTGACTTATCCGTCAGCTCCGATGTTCCTGTATTTCAATCCGGAACTGGTTAAAGGGCTGATGAACTTTATCTTTTATTACAGCGAAAGCGGGAAATGGAACAAACCTTTTGCA
>JAUZOX010000733.1 GCA_030706265.1 Bacteroidota bacterium
ATATCCGCTTGCATTCTTTTTGGTGGCATCAACAGGGTTAGCAGGATTTAAGTTATGATCTTTTTCCCATTGATCGGGTATTCCGTCTCCATCGGTATCTTTGGGACCTTTTGCGACCGGCATGTTCACTTGCCCACCCACTTCAGCTTCGCTTTTAACAATCTTTCCTTCTTTCCCCAACGATTTCAGGAAACCAATCAACCGGTTGTCAATGGCATCGCGATGTTGTGATGCGCCAGCTTCTTTTATAACTGTCAAACAGGCATCTTCCGGTTTCTGGATAGACTTTAGGCCCATTGAAATGTTCTGTCGCCGGGTTTCAAGAGTGGCACCCACTTTTTTGAAATCATCATCGTTGATCAAACGCCCGTTGAGTTTCCCATCCTTATCCAAATCCACATAATTGCCCTGATGATAAACATGGTCGGTTGCCGTAAACATGGCAAGGAAATTATTAGACGAAGTTGGTCCGGCAATTAAATAATTATTGATTAAATCCTGATGACTGTCCGCTGCTGAATGGCCTCCTACAAAGCCACTCCCACCCCAGTTATACACGACGTTGTTAACAAATTCAATGCCCGCTTTTGCTTTCGGATTACGGCTTTGGTTGTTGATCCAAAGGCAGTGGTGAATAGTAAGATTTACAGGCCGTTCTAGCAAAGCGCCAAATCTTTGCGGATCGATCCCCTCCCCTACCAGACAATATTGAAGGGTGACATCTTTACTGGCTTTGATATGCAGATTATCCCATCTTCCCCATTCTATGGAAACATGATCAAAGATGACATTTTGAGAAGAATCGATTGCAACGGTACAAGTCCCTTTGCTCATGTTGATGCTTCCCCTGAAACGCATATATCTTACAATAATATTGTTTTTCCCTGAAATAGAAACTCCATCACCATAAACCGTAATGCCATCACTGGGAGCGGTCTGGCCGGCAATAGTTATTTCAGAGGATACGGTAACTTTTGATTTGATATTGATGACTCCACTAACATCAAAAACGACCGTTCGTTTGGGTTGACTTACCGCATCACGGAAAGATCCCAATCCGGAGTCGGAGAGATTCGTAACATGATACACTGAACCGTTACGACCTCCGGTCGCCAGTTTTCCAAAACCATCTGCACCCGGGAAAGCCAGTTGCTGTGCAAATAAGGAACCTGCAATCAGCGTAAAAAAGAGTAAAAAACTTATAATTCTCATTTTCAAAATTAATTAACTTACCTACAGAAAAGGAAAAAATAACCATATCCCTTCCTGTAGGTGAATTTTCACATCCGTTTTATTTATTCAAAAGATATTTATTTACAGGACAATCTTTGATGGCTCTCAATCCTTCTGCAACTGATGCAGCATTGATTTTTGCGCCTTCAACGTTGGTATGGGTATGATCGCCTGGAAACAATTTCTTTGTTTCATCTGGGCCCAACTTGTCATATTTATCTGCAGTGATATTATTTAAATCGACAAAATAAGCACCGGTTTGAGCCGCCACTTCTGCAGACCATTTTCCGTAGTCATTGGTAGCCCTTAACACTTTGCCATCCCTGAATTCATTTCTTGGGATCATGGATGCAATGAAAGGAATTGCCCCTTTGGCTTTGGCTTCGTTTACGAATTTGCGAAGATACCAGCCATAGGTATGCACCGTTTCGATTTTTCCATCTTTCCATGTTAGATCCTTTGTTTCTTCCCCTGTTCCCCTGAGTACACCGCGTCTTCCATTTCTGCTGGTATCCGGAGCACTTCCTTCGTTGTGTCCAAAGACAATAAGCA
>JAUZOX010000734.1 GCA_030706265.1 Bacteroidota bacterium
GGGTATCGGGTGGTTCTTAAGGGAAGCCTGGACAATTCAACCCTCAGAGACCGAGGCTTTCCTGCTCAGGTGGAAAGAGACGGCACCGAGGCTGATTTTTCAATATGCCTGTGAGAAAATGACGGCCGAACAGAAGCTGCAATTTAAGAGATCGACTCAAAAGTATCCGAAAAGAAGATAATCCGGCTTCGGAAACTGCCCATCCTTTTGACAGCCAACATTTACCCTTTAGTGGAATTCAGGGGCTAAACGGTTTGATCCGAACCCTATCTCCAGTTCAGAAATGAATTACATTTATCCGGCATGTTGCCATTATACCTTCCGGACCGGACTCCCCGTCTGATTCATAACATCCAAAGGCCAATTTCGAGCCGGTTCAATTTATCCGCAACCCGGCATTTGAGCACACTTTGACTTCAAACATCCAGGCGCAATAATTGTTACTTTCCCCTTATTCCGGATTTTATCGCAAACGGTTTTTAATTTTCAAAACCATGACACCGAAAAAAGGGATTATGTCATCCATTTTGAGTACCGAAAGAGAAAACAGCATCATACTGGTCAGGCTTATCGTGGGGTTGATCTTCCTAACCGAAGGCATTCAAAAATATCTTTTCCCGGCGCTTCTCGGAACGGGTCGCTTTGAGAAAATCGGTTTCAGCGACCCTGCCTTTTGGGCTTATTTTACGGGCACTTTTGAAATTCTATGCGGGGCCCTTATTCTGCTGGGATTATTAACCCGCCTGGCAGCCATCCCCTTGCTGATTGTAATGATCACGGCGTTTATTACCACAAAATGGCCCATACTGATCGATAAAGGGTTTTGGAATATGGCACATGAATACCGGACTGACTTTGCCATGACATTACTCCTTGTTTTTCTGCTGATTAAAGGGGCGGGAAACTGGTCGCTGGATCGCTTTTTTAATCAAAGGTGAAGATCGATTAAATGATTGAAACGAGCATGATAGAAGATCACAAACAAGAATAAAAATCCTATGTGCGAGTTCCATACGACCAATTTAATCAAATTATTTACGGATGAATATTTACGGAACCAACCTCCAATCGTAGTAATTTTGCATGTTGAAGTGTCCAGAACCTCACATACAAAATAACCGCCGTGTCAAAATACATCCGGAAACTCATCGAACAGGGAGAGCATCAGCAGCAGGATTTCAAATTTGAAATCTCGGATGCCAGGAAGATAGCGCGTTCGCTTGCAGCCTTTGCCAATACCGACGGGGGACGACTGTTGGTCGGGGTGAAAGACAATGGCGCCATTGCGGGTGTCAGGTCAAACGAGGAGTTTTACATGGTGGAGCTTGCCGCTCAACTCTAGTGCAAACCGCCGGTGGATTTCACGGTAGCCGAACATAACGTTGAGGGGAAGACAATTCTTGAAATATATGTTCCTAAAAGCGAGTCCGGCCCTCACTATGCCCGTGACAAGGAAGATAAATGGATGATCTATATCCGGGTTAAGGATAAAAATTTTCTGGCTAACCGGATTCTGCTGAAAGTATGGAAGAGAAAGAAACAAGCCGACGGAACCATCCTCAGGTATACGGAACCGGAAAAAAACCTGCTCACCTATCTGAATGAAAACAAACAAATCACAATCAAAGAATTTGCGCAGAAAGCCCATATCAGCAGGTATGCTGCAGAAAACATCATGGTCAACTTTATTTGCCTGGGTATCGCCGAAATAGATTTTCAGGAGAATGGAACTTACTACAAACTCTCTTCAAAATGGCAAGAGGTTTGAGCTTGGGCTCAATCA
>JAUZOX010000735.1 GCA_030706265.1 Bacteroidota bacterium
GAATAGTTGCGGTATCACCTTCCTGCTTTATTTTCTCGAGTTGCATTTGTGCAGGTTTGTCCCACTTCTCTGTCTGATACTGGAATTTGATCTCATCAGTATATTCGTCTTTTCCTTTACGGGCAATTACTTTCACCGTATTTTCACCCTTATTGAATTTTAAGCCCCAACGCAGTCCGGCGGCTGGAAAATCCTGGCTATTTCTTTTTCTTACCCCATAGCTTTTACCGTTGAGGAATAATTCGGCTTCAGGGCAGTTGGAATAGACTTTGATCATTTTGAATTCGCCATCATTGCCCCAGCGTACAGGCCAGTTGTGCCCAAATATGTGGACCATCGGTTTGTCTGTCCAGTAGGATTGGAAAACATAATAGGCTTCTTTTTTAGTGAGATCCCGTTCAACGACCCCTTTTTGGTTTACGTAGGGGACCGGATTTTCAGGTCTGATGGGGGTGGAAAAATCTTTAAAAGTCCAGAAGGCAGCGCCTGTCAGCCATGACATCGTTTCCTGTTCTTTAAGATGCCAGTCAATCAGGTTGCAGATATATGATTCGCTCCAGTCTCCATCTTTTGACACCCGTGCAGCACCTCCATAAAGAGAGGCATCTCCGGCACGTTCGTCGGTACCATTTCCGGTTTGAATGGCCTCTTCAATCCGATCCGGATTTTCGGAATAACGGCGTGCATGGCTGTCGCCTCCCCATTCGGCATGCAGGAAATGATCCACCGATTTCATCTCCTTTTCGGTGGCATCCTTATATTCTGTAAATAAACCGCGATACCATCCGGCCCAAATCGAAGGTGAATAAACATCGACGACCCCTTTGTTAAATTCAGAACGGCGGCAAGCTGTTTTACGGGTTGAGTCTAATTTGTGCGCCAGATCATTTAGCTCACTCATGAATGCCTTGATCTTAGCTTCACTGAATTCGGGAAAGTCATTGGGCCAGTCATTTTCATTTCCTAACCCCCAGATAATGATGGCGGGATGGTTATGATGCTGATCAATCATATTGGTCAGCATTCGTTTGGCCTGAGCCTGATATACCTCATTACCGAGACCGCCTCTGCACCAGGGAATTTCTTCCCAGACCAGTATTCCCAGGCTATCACATAAATTCAGGATGATGCGCGATTGTTGATAGTGCCCAAGCCGAATAAAATTGACTCCCATGTCTTTCATCATCTGCATCTCTTTACGCATCATATCCTCCGTCATGGCCTGGGCGACCCCTGCCTGATCTTCATGGCGATGAGTTCCGCGCAACAATAATCGTTGGCCATTTAGTAAGAAAGGCCCATGTTTGACAAATTCAAATTGGCGAAATCCGAATTTTTCTGTAGTGGTTTGTTCTCCTGCAGGTGACTTTATTTTTACCGTGCACGAATATAAATTGGGTTTCGATGGAGACCAAGGCATTGGCTTTTTAACTTGCAAATCCCACAAATCCTGATTTGTAGATGTTGCTGCAATCTCTTTTGTTGTGTTGGCAACCAGTTTACCGGTGGGATCAAAAATGCTGATATCGATAGTCCCATTTTGAATATCTGATTTGTTGTTTATTCTGGCTGACACTTTAATTGTTCCTGCCTTTCCGGCATTATCTACAACCGGATCAACATAAACACGATCTATTGACAAGGAAGGAACATAAACAAGATTGAGGTATCTGTAAATTCCTCCGTATACATTGAAATCGGAAAGATTGGACGGGATCATCTCAAGATCCCTGGAATTATCGCAACGAATTGAAATTGGAATCTTCCCTTTAAATTGATTC
>JAUZOX010000736.1 GCA_030706265.1 Bacteroidota bacterium
CAAAAGCGCTGCTTGAATGTATCAAACAGCGCTCGTAGGTTCATGATTGGCTATGATATTAAATCGCAGATTTTACTGGAAAGATCAGCGGGATCTTCAACTGTCAACCCGGCAGTAAGTAAAGCACTGTCATAAAGAACAGCGGTATACTTTTTAAGCATCTCTTTGTCGCTGGAGAGAAGGTCACTCAGTTTGCCGTAAATCGGATGGTTGATATTGATTTCAAGGACTCTTTCCGCTTTCACCTTGTTGTCAGTCGGCATTGCATTAAGCACTTTTTCCATCTCAATGGAGAGCATTCCTTCACTCGACAGGCATACCGGATGAGATTTTAAATGGGTTGAAGCACGAACATCCTTGACTTTATCGCCCAGTGTTTCTTTCATAAATGTGAACAGGTCCTTGTTTTCAGGTTGACTGTCGTCTTTGTCCTTATCAAGTCCTATATCACTGGCAGAAACAGACTTAAATTCTTTGCTTTCAAAGTCATGCATCATTTGAATGGCGAATTCATCGACATCTTGTGTGAAATAGAGTATTTCAAAGCCGCTGTCCAGTACGGATTCAACTTGCGGGAGTTTTTCAATCTTCTCGACACTTTCGCCGGAAGCAAAATAGATAAATTTTTGCTCCTCTTTCATGCGGGAGACATATTCGGACAGGGTGACATGCTTCTTTTCAGCGGAGGAAACAAACATCAGAAGATCTTTCAAGAAGTCTTTCTCGCGCCCATACTCATTATATACACCGAATTTGAGTTGTCTTGAGAAACCTTTATAAAAACTCTCGTATTTTTCACGGTCATTGGCGAGCATATTTGAAAGCTCGGTTTTGATTTTCTTTTTCAGATGATTGGCAATCACTTTGAGCTGGCGGTCATGCTGTAGCACCTCACGAGAAATGTTCAGCGACAAGTCAGAGGAGTCAACCAGACCTTTGACAAAGCCGAAACAATCGGGCAGAAGTTCGCCGCACTTGTTCATGATTAAAACGCCGTCGGAGTAGAGCTGAAGGCCTTTTTCATATTCCTTGGTGTAATAGTCAAAAGGCTCGTGCGCGGGGATGTAGAGCAGGGCTTTAAAGCTTGTTGCGCCGTCAGCACTGGTGTGTATGACAGCAATCGGGTCTTCGTAATCGTAGAACTTGTCCTTATAAAAGTTGTTGTAATCTTCGTCCGAAAGCTCCGATTTGTTTTTGCGCCATATCGGAACCATGGCATTCAGTGTTTCGTCTTCTTGATAGGACTCGTATTCGGTTTTGTCTTCCTCTTTGTCTATGGGCTTGGGGCGGCTCTTGCTGACTTGCATGATGATGGGATAACGGATATAATCAGAGTATTTTTTGACGAGGGTACGGATGCGGTATTCGTCCAAATATTCGCTGTAATTTTCTTCTTCGGTGTCAGCTTTCAGATGTATCGTAATCTGGGTACCAGTGGTTTCTTTTTCGGCCGAGTCGATGGTATAACCGTCCGGACCGGTGGATTCCCACAGGAAAGCTTCGCTGCTGCCGTGTTTTTTCGTTTTGACGGAGAGTTTATCAGCGACCATAAATGCAGAATAAAAGCCGACGCCGAATTGGCCGATGATACCGGCTTCCTCTTCCATCTCATGGGACTTCTTAAAATCGAGCGAGCCACTTTTTGCAATGGTGCCGAGATTTTGCTCAAGCTCATCCTTATCCATGCCGATACCAGTATCTGTCAGGGTGATGGTTCGATTGTCCTTGTCGAGGTCAATGCGAATAAAATAGTCATTTCTGTTAAAATTAATGGTGTC
>JAUZOX010000737.1 GCA_030706265.1 Bacteroidota bacterium
CGACAACAAGCCCATCAGGAGAAAGGTAAGCATTGTAACGGAAAACAAGCTGGGATGCCATTTGCACTCCTATTTCTGGGTCACCATTTACCCCGTTCCCAGGGCAAAAATCAGGCTCAACTCTGAAGGTGGATCACCTGAAAACGTCTTTCTAAGCAGTCTTTCGACCAACTCGACGGCTTGCCAGTGGCTCTTCCCCGACGGCAGCTCCTCGCAGGACTGTGATTCGGTATTGGTGAAATTTTATAACAACGGTTTTTATAAAATCCAGCTTCGTAGTTCAAATCAATATGGATGCTGGGATACGACTTCTTTGGTTCACGAAACCATTATCAAGGGTCTTTTTGTTCCCAACGCTTTTCAGCCTTCAAACAGCGACCCACAGGTCAAAACCTTTAAACCTGTCGGCATTGGATTGAAATCGTACTGGATGGGCATTTATGATACATGGGGCAACCCGATTTGGGAAACCACTAAACTGACCGACACCCAGCCTGCCGAAGGCTGGAACGGAAGCACGGTCATTGGAAAGAAATTACCGATGGATGTTTATATCTGGAGAATAAAAGCGGTGTTTATTGATGGAACCGAATGGAAAGGCATGAAAGGTCGGGATGGAATTTTAAGGACAGAAGGTACGGTCACACTGATAAAATAAGCATGAAACGAGCCTATTTTGAGAACGCAAACACCCACGAACCGAGCATATATACGAGTTCCATGCACCGTTTTAATACAAATTATTTAGGGATGAATCGAATCATAAAAAAAGCAACGATCGTTTTAACGGTTCTTTGTCTGACTGCAAAGCTGGTTCACGCACAGGATGTTACTTTTTCACAGTTTCTTTACTCTCCATCTTATTACAATCCAGCCGCAACGGGGATAGATGTCGGATTGTTGGGCACGATCAATTACCGCAGGGCTTTGATTTATTTGCCTTCAAAGTTCGAGACCTATGCGGTCGGACTGGACCAGTCCATCCATGATACCGACATCAAGGGTATTGGCGGCGTTGGCCTCTTCCTGGTCAATAACCAGGAAGGCGAAGGGAACCTGAATACGCTGTCATTCGGTGTCCCCTTTTCAGGCAGGGTTGATTTAACGGATCAGTGGACATTACAAGCCGGGATTGCCCCTGTGATTTACCAGAAAACGATAAACTGGGATCATCTGATTTTTGGTGATCAACTCAATCCATATTATGGCATCGTGATCCCCCAGTCTGAAGTGACGCTGCAGAACGCAGTGCCAAGCATCAGTTTCTTTGATTTCGACATCGGTTTATGGGGCCGGTGGGAAAGCGATCCCACACACCAGTCAAATGTTTTCGACGATGTTTTTGATATTGGAGTCTCCATACAACATGTGCCCGAACCGAACCAGTCTTTCTTCATGGAGAAGTCAAAATTGCCTTCGAAATATGTCCTTATGGCACGGTATAGCCATGCCATCAGTGATTACCGAATGATTGACAGCAAGATACAACCTGTGGTGCTGCTTGAAAAGCAAGGTACGATGCAGGATTTTGTGGTGGGAGTAAACTATACGAGACCCGGAATTAATTTTGGAGGATTCATCCGGCGAGAACAAAACAGCATATTGAATTTTTCCGAGTTTATATTTCTAACCGGAATCGATGTAAATCTTAACAGCGATATGCTCTCCACTGTCAGGTTGAACTACAGCGTTGATGTTACGGTGACCAGCAATAAAAAGAAAGGGAACCTCTCGCACGAAGTCTCGTTGATCTTTCATCTGCCTTCTATCCACCGGGC
>JAUZOX010000738.1 GCA_030706265.1 Bacteroidota bacterium
CCAGTTTAGTAAGTCTTTACTGGTCAGATGCACTATTACTCTGGGGTGATTCCAGTCAGCAAAGATTCCGGGAACATAAGTAAGGTACATGTGATAAAGTCCTTTATTTTCAATTACTTCAGGAGCCCAAAAAGTATAACCCGGATCAGGCCTGTAATTGATATTAGCGGTGTCGCGATATTTCCAGGTTGCTCCATCATCGGATGATTCAGCAATACCGATTGGGGTACCATGTACCCAGGTGACACCGGTTGCATTTTTAACATTTGCCCTGCGGTTGGTATAAAACATGAACCACTTCTTTTCATTTTTATTCCATATGACTGTTGGGTCAGCGGCACCATCAAAAACAGGGTCAGTGAACAACGGCTTATTGGCTAATTTTCCCTGGGTGTTTTTTTGAGCATTAATGGAAGACGAGTATAATGAACTGATTATAAAAATCACCAGAAATATATAATTTATCTTTCTCATCTTTTTATGTTTAATATTTTAATTTTTATTGACATACAACATTGATCATTGTAATCCATTTTTTAATTGGTGCCGGGATCTGTCCTAAATGGAGAAGAGGGCAAGTTTGCCTTATTGTAAAGACTTGTAGGAGGATTACTACCCCAACCATAACGAACAGCAACTGGTTTGGCAATTGCCGGACTTGATACGATGACTGAATTTCCATCTATTTTAGCATCAGCCCAGACAAACTTTTTATCTTCCCCTGCGATAGCAAACCCTTTCAATTTATCTCCTTTGCAAATTAACCCGGCATCGGTTGATTTAAATTGCAATCGAATCGTATTTCCGTTGACCTTCATCTTATCAAACAGAGGCCCAGAATAGGTTATTTTTTCACCGTAAGCAACTGCGCGTGCAGCCAGTACCAGGCGCCTGCTTATTTCCTGTTTATTTTTAGGATGCACATTGGACATATTTAAAGAATCGGCATTATCAATTGCAACTGCCATTGCAGTCTTAGGTATAGACAGGTTAAATAGCTGTGCCTCCCGCTTGATGGCCTCAGCTCCACCTTTGGCCGGTTCTGTTTCATACTCTTTCCCGATATTGGCAAGCTGCACATAGAGGAATGGAAAATCACCCTGATTCCATTGTCTTCTCCAGTCCTTTATCAAAGTTTCCATCAATTCCCGGTATATGGAAGCGGTAGGACTGTTGGATTCTCCCTGATACCACAAAGCACCTTGTATTGCATAAGGCACAAGTCCTGCTACCATTCCATTCCATAGAACACATGGATTGTGCTGATCGTAAACCGGATTTGGATTTTTGATACCCCTTAATTCATCTTTTCCTTCTGCTTTTGCTTTGGCGGCTTCAACTTTCCATTTCTCGTATGCAATCTTGTATTTTGATTGAGCCGCTGTATCATTTTTGTATTTATCCAGTTTTTCCTTAAAATTAGTCAACAGCAAACTAAATTTTGGATTAGCCTGCAGCGCAGATTTGCTGATCCATGCTTCAGCAGTGCTGGCACCAAACGCAGTTGTAATTAATCCTATCGGTACATTGAGCTTTTTCTGCAGGTCGCGTGCAAAGAAATAGGCAACGGCAGAGACATGTCCAACTGTTTTAGGAGATACAATTTCCCAGATACCTTTCACATCTTTCTGAACTTCTTCGTTTGGAGTAAAATCAGTGTCGAAGACCCTGATAAGAGGATAATTGGCATTAGACACTTCTTCTTTTTCATTGAACACCCCGCACCAGTATCGATCCTCACGGGCTACTGTGAAATCCATGTTCGACTGA
>JAUZOX010000739.1 GCA_030706265.1 Bacteroidota bacterium
AGTTGGAATAGCCATTGGCACCATAATATCTGCCCCTTTACCGGTTGAAGAGAGAACAGGCAGCAAAGCGATAATAGCAGTTGCAGCAGTCATCATAGCCGGTCGGACTCTCTTTTTGCCGGCTTCAAGAACAGCTTCCCGAACTTCCTTCACCGTTTTGGGATGCATTTTCTCAAATACCTGGTGAATATAGGTTCCCATAATCACCCCATCATTGGTCGCAATTCCGAACAGGGCAATGAATCCAACCCAGACTGCAACACTCAGATTAATGGGGTGCATCTGGAATAAATGCCTCATATTGGTCCCGGCGACAGAAAAGTTTAAAAACCATGGCTGACTGTAAAGCCATAACATGATAAAACCTCCTGCAAAAGCCACAAAGACTCCGGAGAAATGGATCCACGAAGCCGTTATCGTTCTGAATTGAAAGAACAGCAACAAAAAGACAAGGATCAAACTGATCGGGATTACAATCATCAACCGTTTGGTCGCCCTAACCTGGTGTTCGTAATTGCCGGCAAAAGTAAAACTCACCCCTGCAGGGAGTTTAAGTTCTCCGGAGGCAATTTTATCTTTCAGAAAATGCTGAGCCTCCTCAACCACATCAACCTCTGCTTTTCCCTCCACCTTATCGAAGATGATATATCCGTTGAGAAATGTATTCTCGCTCCGGATCATTTGGGGCCCCCGTGAGTAGGTTATATCTGCCAGTTCTCCCAACGGAACCTGAACACCCGTTGAAGAGGGGATCAGAATGTTTTTTATCTCCCCGGGGGTGGATCTTAATTCGCGTGCATAGCGAACCCTTACCGGAAATCGTTCGCGGCCCTCAACAGAGGTTGTCAGCGCCATTCCCCCAACCGCAACCTGCAGCATATCCTGAACATCCTGTACCGTCATACCATACCTGGCAATGGCGGGGCGGTTAAGTTTTATTTCGATGTAAGGCGCCCCGACTGCTCTGTCGTAGAACACAGATGATGCTTTAATGGAAGGCACTTGTTTCAAAGCGCTTTCGAGCTGTATGCCTGCTTTCTCGATCGTTTCCAGATCAGGGCCGAAGACCTTCAATCCCATTGGCGCACGCATCCCTGTCGATAGCATCACCAATCGTGTTTGGATAGGCTGCAAACGCGGCGCTGACGTCAATCCGGGGATGTTGGTAACCTTCACGATCTCATTCCAGATGTCATCGGGCGATTTAATCTGGGGCCTCCATTGCCTGAAAAAATCACCTCTTTTATCAGGGATAAGCTGATCCTTGTTCAACTTTCGGAATCCATCCTTTGCCGGATCGTAAGTTGATCCGTCTTTCAGCATAAAAGCTCCGGAGCGGTTGGTTTTAAACATCATACGATGCCCGTTCTCATCCAGGATGTATTCGGGCAGATAATTGATCGTATTTTCAAACATCTGAACGGGCGCAGGATCCAATGCAGAATTAATTCTTCCCCATTTGCCTACTGCAATTTCAACCTCCGGAATGGCAGATAATCTTTTGTCCAGCATTGCTACATAATCCCTGTTCTGCTCAATTCCGCTGTGGGGCATGCTGGTGGGCATGAGGAGAAAGGATCCCTCATCCAGAGAAGGCATAAATTCTTTTCCCATTCCCGGAAAAGTATTACTGAAACGCTGCCATATTCCGGTTTCTTTTAACCCTAAAGGCATAAATCCGAAGATTTTAGGAACTCCCTGCCAGACAAATAAACCAAAGAGCACGGTAAAGATGGGAAGCATCAAAAACTTCATTTTGTTCTGGAGCG
>JAUZOX010000074.1 GCA_030706265.1 Bacteroidota bacterium
CCGGGATAATTAATTTTGTCAGCTTTGTCGGATGGAGTATGATAATCATAGTGCATGCCACTGAAAAAGAAAAATACCGGAATCCCTTTATTATAGAAAGAAGTATGATCAGATCCACCGGCAGCCCCCGGGGAATGGGTTACTTTAAAAGACCTTCCTTTTTCAAGTACGTTTAATAACGAATCACTTTCTACTGAAGAGCCTGTACCTTCTATCGTCAGCTCATCCCTTAGCCTGCCAACCATGTCAAGATTGATCATTCCTTTAATGGAAGATATCGGTATAGTCGGATTCGACACAAAATTCTGTGAACCGATAAGTCCCAATTCCTCGGCGCTGAAGGTGATGAAAATAAAACTACGTCCAAATGATTTATTATCAGCTGCTATCCGGCGCGCCAGTTCTATAACTCCTGCCGTTCCGGAAGCATTGTCGTCAGCTCCATTATGAATTGCAACAGTATCGGGTTTACGTGACGAGGGTCCGCCCATTCCCAAGTGATCATAATGTCCTCCGATCACGATGTATTCATTTTTCAGCTTAGGGTCGCTCCCTTCAAGATAACCCACAATATTGCTCGTGGTTTGATATTGTTGTTGAAAAGAAGTCCCGGCAGAAATAACCGCATCGGTAACAAAAGAGGCAGGCTCATTGTCAACCGGGAATTTATCCAGAAAATCAGCATCCTTTTTGATGATACTCAGAGCGACCTTTTCAGATATCATGATGACGGGGATGTTGACATTTCCCATTGAACGACTGAACAGCGGCTTAAAAGCGATTACTTCATCTTTATTCCATGAGGGATTGACAAGTAACACACCAACAGCGCCCTTATCAGAAGCGGTCATTGCCTTTGAATAATCACCCATCAAAAGCGCCCGTGAAGATTTATCGGCAGGGTCAATACTGCCACGAATGATCATCACCCACTTATTTTTCACCTCAATGCCTTCATAGCTCGCCTTCCCCATATTCTTGTCAAGGCCATAACCGATAAAGGCAACCGGCCCGACCGCCTTTTCGCTGCCCGATATTTCAGAAGGGATAAAATCAGTACCCATCTTGAGCGATTTTTTATTCAGCAGCAGGTAGTTATTTTTATCCAGAGAGGCGCCAACAAGCAGGTCAAAAGGTTGGCGGTAAGAACTGCCAAACGCTTTGAGCCCAATATTTTTAAATTGCTGGGTGATATAGGCAGCGGCCTTTTCTATTCCCGGTGTTCCCGGCTTTCTCCCTGCCAGCTCATCCGAAGCAAGATAATAAATATGCTTTTTAAGAGAGTCGGTTTGATTGTAATTCTGGGACTGAACCGAACCGGCAAAAACCAGAACAAAGATTAACATCACGCTAATCTTGCCGAGGAAGGTCTCACCTATTTGCATGTGTATATTTTTTAATGACTATGAATTAATAGATTCGTGCAAAATTAAATCATTTTTTGCCTTGTGAGTTTTTTTACTGCCGAAACCTAAAATTATAACATCTTTTTAGAAAATATACTCCTTCTTAAGTAACGGATATGGATGCCTTGGGGGTTTACTGTTTAAAGAACGGAAAAGAAATACCATACAAACATCTCGTTTTCCGCTATTTACATCCTATTTAAATAGCCATTCCGATTTTTTTTCATCATTTTGTATTCTCAAAAAGAAAAATCCATAATTTTGCCTCATCAAAAATCTAAAATATCCTACCAAAAAAGGGTATTTGGTTTATAAAGAAGAGGGGAGAGATTAGGCTCTGTGAACCTCTAGCAACCTCAGGTGCGATGCCTGAAAGGTGCTAAAACCTAATCCGCGAAAACGGAGCTTATAAATAAATACAATAAGGATGAAAGCATCAATTTTCTACCCAATCCGGCAGCAACTATGCGCTACAAATGAAGACAACACTGCTTCTTTTGTTTTCAATGATTGTACCTCCGCTGTTTTTCCATTCTTTTATATGCGAATGCAATAGTCAGGGCTCTATTTCCGGATAGTTCTGACCTCAATTACTGCGTTTCTTCCGCAGCCACGGAGTTTGTTGTATTCTTCAACAAACAATTTCAAATCTTAAAATTGCATTTTAATTAAATCGAATTCAAAAACATTTCATATAGAACAATCATGGCAACAAATAATAAATACCGGTTCGAAACCTTACAAGTTCACGCAGGATATCAACAAGCAGACCCCGTTACCCAATCTCGGGCTGTACCCCTCTATCAGACCACGTCCTATACCTTTAAAGATTCCGACCAGGCGGCACGAAGATTCGGTCTCCAGGAATTTGGGAATGTTTATACCCGGATCATGAACCCTACGACCGATATCTTCGAACAAAGAATAGCAGCACTCGAAGGCGGTGTTGGAGCACTCGCCACTGCATCGGGTCATTCGGCACAGTTTCTGGCCTTAAACACCCTTGCTGACGAAGGAGACAACATTGTTTCATCACCTTACTTGTACGGTGGTACATTTAACCAATTCAAGGTATCCTTTAAAAAATATGGCGTTCACGTTAAATTCAGTCCGAACCTTGAACCCGAAGAATTTGAGAAACTGATTGACGAAAAGACTAAAGCTATTTACTTCGAAACCATAGGAAATCCCGGATTTAATGTTCCGGATTTTGAAGCATTCGGAAAATTGGGACAGAAATATGGCATCCCTGTTGTTGTAGACAACACTTTCGGAGCAGGAGGATACCTGGTTCAGCCTCTTAAGCATGGCGCCAATATCGTAGTTGAATCGGCAACCAAATGGATCGGTGGTCATGGTACCAGTTTGGGTGGCGTAATCGTTGACGGTGGTAACTTCGATTGGGGCAATGGACGTTTTCCGCAACTCACCGAACCCAGTGAAGGATATCACGGTCTCAAGTTTTATGAAACCTTTGGAAACCTTGCATTTATCATCAAGACCCGTGTGGAAGGATTAAGGGACTGGGGGCCGACAATCAGTCCGTTTAATTCTTTCTTATTGATCAATGGTCTGGAAACATTGTCATTGCGAGTTGAACGCACGGTCTCGAATGCACTCGACCTGGCTAAATGGCTGCAAAAACATCCAAAAGTAGAATCAGTCAGCTACCCGGGCCTCGAAGACGATTCCAACCATATCCTTGCCAAGAAATACCTGCACAAGGGATTTGGCGGAGTACTCAGTTTTCAGGTGAAAGGATCGCTTAACGACACCAAGAAATTTGTTGAAAGCCTGGAACTTGTAAGCCATCTTGCAAATGTTGGTGATGTCCGTACGCTGATTATTCAACCTGCCGCCACAACCCACTCACAACTCGATCCTGAAGAACAAATCAATGCCGGAGTATTTCCGAATGCGCTGCGTGTTTCATTAGGCATCGAAAATATCGAAGACATCAAAGCTGACTTTGAACAAGCGTTTAATCAAATATGACCCCTTCTAAAACAGTAAAATTCAGTGAGCCGCTTTCCCTGGAAAACGGCAAAGTGCTCCCTGAAATTGAAATAAGTTACCATACCTATGGCACCTTAAATCCGGATCGCGATAACGTGATCTGGATTTGTCATGCCTTTACTGCCAATTCTGATGCAGCCGACTGGTGGCCCGGCATGGTTGGTCCGGGACTCACTTTCGACTCCTCGAAATATTTCATCGTCTGTGCCAACATTCTGGGTTCGTGTTATGGCACTACGGGGCCTACCAGTATCAATCCCTTGACAGGTGAGCCCTATTTCCTGGACTTTCCCACGGTGACTATCCGTGATATGGTCAATGCACACGAAAGGCTCAGGGCATATCTACAAATTAAGAGCATTCACACTGTCGTCGGCGGTTCGGTAGGCGGCCAGCAAGCCCTGGAATGGTGCATCATGAACCCTTCCCTGATTCAAAACTTACTGATTATAGCCACCTCAGCCGTTTTCTCACCCTGGGGCATTGCCATTAACGAATCACAACGTCTTGCGCTTACCGCAGACCCCTCTTTTTATGAGCGAAAGGCAGATGCCGGTCAAAACGGATTAGCTGCAGCCCGTTCCATAGCCCTTCTGAGTTATCGTAACCAGAAGACATACAATAAGACACAGGCCGAGACCGACATCAACAAATACGATGATTTCAGAGCCAGTTCCTATCAGCAATATCAAGGGCAGAAACTCGTACACCGGTTTAATGCCCATTCTTACTGGTATCTTACCAAGGCGCTCGATAGTCATAATGTAGGCCGCAACCGTGGCGGGATAGAAGCCGCTCTCGCAACCGTCACGGCCAACACCCTGTATGTGGCAATTTCAACAGATATTCTTTTTACTCCTGAAGAAGTAAAATCCCATGTTTGTCATACCCCGGGTGCCCAATACTATGAAATAGATTCATTGTATGGTCACGACGGCTTTCTTCTTGAAAATGAGAAACTGGATCAAGTAATAAAATCATTTTATCAACACAAATAATTGAATGGTCATGCAAAATAGAGTTAAGATTGGGATGTTTGGATATGGGTGTGTAGGTCAGGGATTGCATGATGTGTTGCTAAACAGCAGGGGATTCAGAACCGACATCAAGAAAATCTGTGTCAAAGACCGGAATAAACCACGCCGTATAGGCGCCGATCATTTTACCTTTGAGAAGAATGTCATCCTCGAGGATCCCGAAATCAACCTTGTCGTTGAGTTGATCAGCGACCCCGAAGAGGCTTATCATATCGTGAAGCAATCGTTGATGAGTGGGAAAAATGTGGTTTCGGCAAATAAGAAGATGCTGGCCCAACATCTTCCTGAGATGATTGAATTGCAACAGAAACACAACACCTCCCTGTTGTATGAAGCTTCATGTTGCGGGTGTATTCCTATCATCCGAAACCTTGAGGAATACTATGACAATGAAATGCTGCTGTCGGTTAAGGGCATCTTTAATGGCTCAACCAATTACATCCTTTCGAAGATGTATAACGAGAACATGGATTACCCGACCGTACTGAAAGAAGCTCAGGCATTGGGTTATGTGGAAGCGGATCCCTCACTCGACGTTGAAGGGCTCGATGCCAGGGACAAGCTGGCCATCATCACCTTACATGCATTTGGGTTGTTTCTGGATCCCGATGAAATATTTTCCTATGGCATCTCATCGATCTCGACCTTCGACCTGCAATATGCCCGTGAAAAAGGATTAAAAATAAAACTGGTCCCAACGGTAAGCAAGATCGACGATACCACCATCACCTCCTATGTTATCCCGCAGTTCGTTAAGCCGGAACACTTCCTGTACAATGTTGAAAATGAATACAACGGGGTCATTGCAGAAGCAGCCTTTTCAAACAAGCAGTTTTTTTACGGAAGAGGCGCTGGCGGACATCCCACCGGTTCGGCCGTGCTTTCCGACATCTCGGCCAATTCATACGAATATCGGTACGAGTACAAAAAGCTGTTTCAAAAGATTGAAACCAACTATACCCGTAATATCCCAATCGAGATATACTATCGTTACCGCAGGAAAGAAGACCTGGAACTGATCCCATTCTCCGAGATTCATGAATCTTACAAGAGCCGTGACCATAACTATGTCGTGGGAACCGTCAACCTTGAGGATCTTTACCGGTTAAGGCCCATGCTCAAAAACCGGAAAGTCTTTCTAGCCAGGACTCCCGACAACGGCACACAGGCAGAAAAATAAGATCCCTCTAACGAGAAGATGCAACAAAAATTATAAAAAAATATCCCTCACAAAAAATGATTTTTCCATTTGGAGAAGTGGCAATAAACCTGCTCCCACTTCGGAAAACAATGCGAAAGCATACGCCACTGGCAGCCTGTTTTAAGCAAATTGAAGAGGCATCAAGCATGTCACGGAGTGAATGCCTTCTCTTTCAACAGTCTTGTAAAATGCCATCTATTAAGCACTAATGGCTATCAGTTAGGTTGGTTGGGTCTCTAATCACGAGTATATTATGCGCCTGATAGCCATAAATAAACATATTTTTATTCAATCTATAAACTGGTAATCAATATTTTAATTTATTTTTATCAAGTTTAAAACAGTTTCTTAAGATCGGTATAAACAAATGCTTTCAAAGGTCAAATATATAATCCGTGTATTATCCTATGTGATTTAATTAGACTCTTTACCCTTCTCGTTTCGTTCTTTAATATAAATTGTACGATGATCTATGGTATAATCAAAAGGAGTCGTATATCGCATTGCGTTCAGTGCTTGTTCAATGGTTTCGTTTTGAAAGATGCCCCTGAACCTATATTTCTGAACTTCCGTCGATTCAAAAACAATTTTTACATCGTACCAACGCTCAAGCATAAGTGCAAGGTCATCAAATGTTTCATCACTAAAGACCAGCTTTTGGTCTTTCCACGCAATCCTTCTTTCCACATTTGCTTCTTCAAACAACAAAATATTTTCAGCCTTGATCGTTGGAATTTGAGGTGCAGCTGGTTGAGTGTTTACGATTTGATCACTGGCTATTTTTGTTTCTTCATCTTTCAGTTCTGCCTTATAGATAACCGCCCGCTGGTTCGGTTTTAAAAACAACGGGGTTGTCGTTTTATTAGCGGATATTTTCTGAATGCTTAGGGATCCGGTTACAAGAGTAGTTTCTATCGTATTCTCGTCTGAATAACTCTTCACATTAAATTCAGTACCATAAACCTTTAATTCGACATCTGCAATATGAACTATAAACTGATGACTTTTATCCTTGTGAACCTTAAAATAAGCTTCACCAACTAAATTTACATCCCGGGTAGAACTTCCAAAATCAGTTGAATAGGATAAAGTGCTTTCAGAATTTAACCAGACTATCGTTCCATCCGGAAGAATAACTTTCGATTTCTGCCCCTTTCCAACTACCGTTTTATAAACACCCGCTACCCCATGTTTTGAGAAATGGGTAGAGATAAAAACACCCCCAATGCCACTGAGAGCGATCAATAACACAACAGATGCAGCTATTTTAGCTATCTTTGAAAACCCGGATGGGAACATCGATTGGAATGCCCTTGGCAAACGGTTCCTACGTTCAATAGTGTGCATTAATCGTTGATAATCATATTCTTTTGTTGTCGGATGTGATTTTTTGGCTTTTGCTAAAAAACGAATGATTTCTGAAGCCTTTTCACTTTCTGCCCATTCTTCAGGATATTGCATAAAATATTTTTCCCACAAATCTTTGTCAGAGCAATTAGTTTCCAATACATAAGACTGAAAAGAATGATTGAGAACAAGCTCTTCAATAGTATATTTTTCGTGGTCTTCCATATAAAAATAAAATTGAACAGGAGTAAAAATTCATCAGCTCATACAATATACACGATAAAGTTAGATTTTTATACTGTAATATTTGGTAAAACATATTGAAAATATTAAATGAATCAAAAAAAATATTATAAACTTGACTCAAAAAATGTTTTTCTCAAAAGAAGCATATTCCATCCCAGGTCAAGGCAACTTGTTTCCACTATTCCACCTATATAAAATCGATTGCTATATCTCTTAGTGTAAAACATTATTTTTCACCTCATTTTGTAAAGATAGAAAGGGAGTTTGGAGCATCTGGTTACAACAGGGGAAAAACACAGGCAATGTGTATATTTTGATCTTTTCCCACGCCAGCATTTTCCCGATCTTTATGCTGTTATTCAACTATTTCGTTAACAAACAACAGCCTTTAATTCACAATAACTTTTAACCTCAACACAATGACATTTTTATTATGTAAGTCCTATTTCCATTGAACGACCATGGTCTCTTCAGGAGAAATATTTACCGTATTACCCGAAACCTTTCCTTGTTTATTGGCATAAAGAATGGATGACTTTAAATTCAAACCGGGTTTAATATTCAATAGAACAGGTTGTTTGACTGTTGACTTATTAATCAGGATTGTGATATAGGCATTGCCTGACTTCAGCGTCTTCATCAGCATTCCTCTTTGTAATGCATTGAACAAAAATGGACTGGCATTCAAATTATCTTTTACTTCTATCCTCAATAATTTTGAAAGCATCACGTAATCTTTTTGAATCCGTGAACCTAAGCCAAGCAATGAAGGAATCCAAAGCACCTCCCCTTTTCCAAATTTGTTGCGTGAAGTAATGGTTTCGCCCTCTGAACTGCCAAGCGGTAATGCGGTATTTGTTTTGATGTTTCCACGCCAAAGATGGGCAGGCAGGGTCAGATCCTCTACCTTTAAATCAAACAGATTGGAAATCAGCTTAAACTCACGGATGTTTCCTCCAAACAACTCTTCCAATGGAAATCCGGTTTTCATGACACACAACGCATTCTCATCATAATAAGCAGTTAACCCATCTACGATCAACTTGCCACCTTTGCTTACAAAATCCTTTAGCTTACCCCAGTAGCGGGAAGGGATGGAGATCTGGTGCGCCAGAATAATGGTGGTACCGGCATAGTCCTCTTTTGAAAAATCGAATTCATCAATTTCCTTTAGGTTAGCCTGTACTCCCATTTCACTTAAAGCTTCAAAATAACCTAATGCCGATTTCATCACGCCACCGGCATCACGACCCTCATACTTCTCACCTGCAGCCTTCAATTTTGATTCTACCCACATTGACTCACGTATGTAAACAATATTAATCCCCGATTCAACTTCTTTGGCTTTTGCAAAAAGGTCAGCGTGATCCTGAATGACGCTGGCCACGTTTGAAGCCGCTTTCAACCTGTCAGAAGGTTCATTTTGAAAATTAAGCATGGCCCATTCTCCTGCTTCAAAACCCGATGCCCTTGGATTAAGACACCAGAAAATGGCCCCCTTGCTCCCGGTACCAATGGTGGTCCAGAGCCACTGGCTGATCTCTTCTTTTGTTGGACACATTGCTGCATTTCCACTGTAGGTATTATTTCCACCCTGCATTTCGGTCATCAACCATGGGATATTGCCAGCTCCTGAACGAAGGATTTCACTATTGGCCGACATTGCCAAAGCATACTGACTCCTGTTGAAATAACCAAAATGCCAGCTTGCATGTGCTGAGCCACCTAGGCTGGTCAGGAACTTTCGCCATTCAGGAAAATTGTATTCGGCCACATTTTGAAAGATGGCATGGTTGTTAACATGAATGGGACATCCCGGGTCGTATTTGTGAATTTCATCGGTCAGCCATTTTAAAAACCAGGTATTGTAATCTAACAGGAAACGTTCATCCGAAAAGTCCAGATGTTGATACCCGTTACTCGTATATTCGGCAACCGGTTGTTGGGTTTTCCATTCATCAAATTTTTTCCGGGAGAAATCCTGTTCAGGGTAATGCCCTGAACCGGGTTCATTGATGGGTACCCACCCATAACATGATTTGAATTGCTTAAAATGGGTCACCATATTTTTGATGTAGTCGGCAATGGATTTTAAATGTGCTTCATCTCTTGGGAACTTGAATCCGCCAACATCGGTAAAGGAAGTAGCAGGAAACAGATTTCCATAAATCCTGATGCCGTATTTTTCAGCTGCTTTATAAGCCTGATCAAATAATGAAAAGTCCCAGCTCCCGTCGGCTTTATGCATATAATTTTCGAACATCCGGATGCGGGTCACGGTCATATGGCTTTCTTTCAATCTTTTAAACCAAGTATCTATTTCCTGTGGAGTCTGCCCTGGTTCTATAAATACTTCTGC
>JAUZOX010000740.1 GCA_030706265.1 Bacteroidota bacterium
ATTTTCATGATTTTAAAGATTTGTTGATTTGTAAAGTAAAACTAATTCAATATATAAAAAAAGTCAAGAAATGATTTTCTAATAATTATAACGTTTTTATTAACGTTTTCTCATATTGTTTTGTTCACCCTGAAGAGTTGCTTTTCATAAGTAAATAATTTTATTAAATAAGTCAGATGGAACTCGCATGGATAATTTTCATTGGTGTTTGTGTCTTTCAAACATGCTCGTTTCATTATAACTTTCCCTTGTACCGCATGCAGAAATTGGTTTATCTTTACAACAACGCAATTAACCATTGGAAAGTAAAGTGCAGCAATCCCGTTTCAAGATTCTTTTTTTACCTCGCTGGTATCCTTCCAAAATTGATCCCATGCCGGGTCTGTTCATAGAACGACATGCAAAAGTGGCATCGCGATTTGCCTCTGTAACGGTATTGGCAATCATACCATCCAGGGAGATGTCTGAAATTGAAATTGAAAAAGAGGATAATTTACTCACATTGCGCTATTATTTCAAACTCGGGCAAACTGAATTCCGGTTCGTAAATAAACTGCTCAATCAGTTGAGATGGTGGTCGGCGCTTCTGAAAGGGTATCGAATGGTACGAAGAGAAATGAATGGATTTGATATGTTGCATGTCAATGTCCTGACACGTCTTGGATTATTTGCATTGTTGATACATTGTATCGAAAACATACCTTATGTGATTACGGAGCATTGGACACGCTATATTAACGGCAGTTTTAAGGGGGCCTTGCGAATTGCCGTTACACGGTTGGTGGTCAGAAAAGCCCAAAAAGTATCAACGGTGACGGACAACCTGTGGAAAGCCATGCAAACATATGGCATTGCCAATGCAAACCATATGGTGTTACAAAATGTGGTAGATGATGCGTTCTTTAATTTCCACAACATCAGTGACGAGTCAATTATCCCTTCTCCAGGCAGGTTTGTGCACATTTCGTGTTTTACCGATCGGTCAAAAAATATTTCGGGTCTGCTCAGGGTGTTGTCAAGGTTGAGTGCGTCGAATGTTGATTTTGAATGTATTCTTGTTGGTGATGGAGAGGATTGGGAAAGGATGAAACTTTATGCCGAAAGTCTGGATCTGCGATACCCAAAAGTGCAATTCAAAGGGCTGCTTACTGGCAATCCCCTTGTTCAGGTCATGCATTCAGCCTCTTTTCTGGTGCTTTTCAGCAATTATGAAAACATGCCGGTGGTCATTAACGAGGCTTTTGCTGTCGGCATACCGGTTATTGCAACAGATACCGGAGGAATCAACGAACAGGTTAAAGAATGGAATGGATGTTTGGTGAGCGTTCAAGACGAAGATGCGCTTTATTCAGCCATCCTTTCATTCCTGAAACGATCCCCGGAATTCGATCCGGAAAAATTAAAGCGTTATGCTGCCTGTTGGTTTAGCAGTGACGCAGTTGAAAACCAGTTAAAATCTTTATATGGATTGCAATGATTAAAAGAATAATTGGTACATCTGTCGGAAAACTGATAACTGCTTTGGCTGGCTTTGGGATTGTGGTCATCAATGCACATTATATTGGCGCTGCAGGAGTGGGAACAATCAGCCTGATTCTTTTGGGGATTACCTTCATCAACCTGATCAGTAACTTCATCGGTGGACCGGCAATCGTATACCTGATGCCCCGGTTTGATGCTTTTCGTTTACTGGTCCCTTCTTATATGTGGGCCTTCCTTTGTTCTTCTGCCGGATCCGTTCTCTTATCGGTAACCGGTTTGGTCCCTG
>JAUZOX010000741.1 GCA_030706265.1 Bacteroidota bacterium
CCGAGGATCGTCATCAGAGGCAAAAAGATCAGACGGGGATTCAGGTTCCTGAACTGCTGGAAAGAAGTCGGATCATTGCCAATGCTGATCCCAACGGAAAACATCAGTCCGCAAAGGACATAAAAGGTGATATTGTGGTTTAAAAAATCCAGAGGAAGAAATCGAAAGACCCCAAGCAGTATCCCCGTAGCAAAAAATGAAAGTATAATCAGGCTGCCTTTCATTTGGGTACGGATTTAGTACGAACAGTCAGCCAAAGAATCCATGCAAAGATTACGCTTCCCAAGGTTCCACCCAATGCCAAGAGAAAAGCTTCGAGGCCAATGGAAGCGAATTGCCGTATAACCGTATCATTGACGCCTACCTCCAACCCGAGCAAAAATAATAACAACCAGATGAGCCATACTATGAACCGATGCATAAAACGAAACTCCCGTCGGCGAAACAGGTAGCCGACAGCAATTCCGGCAAGCATACAGGCGATAACGATAAACATAGGATTCGGTTTTTAGGAGTGCAAAGATAACGGAAATGTGCCAATATTTCCATTTACAGTTGCGTCAATAAAAGAAACGCAGAATATTAAACAAAAAAACAGAGATCAACTACATCAAAAAATGCCGGAAAATGAGTAATTTTGCACCTTCAAAAAAACACTTCAACAGAAGCGGTTCTATAACCGCCCCATTAAATTAGTCAAATAAAAAGCAACCAAATAATATGAGCAAAAAAGCAATCCTTATGATTTTGGATGGTTGGGGAATTGGGAATCATTCCCATGCCAATGCCATCTACAACACGCCAACTCCTTATTGGAATTCGTTATTGGCAAATTATCCCAACTCCCAACTATTAGCCTCCGGTGAAGATGTAGGACTTCCGGATGGACAGATGGGAAACTCGGAAGTGGGTCACCTGAATATCGGTGCCGGACGGGTAGTCTATCAAGACCTGGTAAAAATCAACATTGCCTGCCGTGACAACAGCATCCTGAAGAACCCTGAGATTATCAGCGCCTATTCGTATGCCCGCGACAACAAAAAGAAAATTCATTTTATGGGTCTGGTTTCCGATGGAGGTGTTCACAGTTCATTGGATCATTTATTGAAATTAGTTGACATCGCCAAAGAATACGGCATAAACAATGCTTTTGTGCATTGTTTTATGGACGGGCGCGATACGGATCCACGCAGTGGAAAAGGATTTTTGGAAATACTGGAACAACATATGCAGAAATCGGGTGGCCAGATAGCTTCGGTGATTGGCCGCTATTATGCTATGGATCGCGATAAACGTTGGGAACGGGTAAAATTAGCTTACGATTTATTGGTGCACGGAACCGGAACCCCCTCCACCGATGTTGTTGCAGCTATGCAATCATCCTACGATGAAGGCATTACCGATGAATTCATCAAACCAATTGTAGCTGTTGATGCTGCCGGAAAACCATTGGCAACCATTGAAGCTGGAGACGTAGTAATTTTCTTCAATTACCGGAATGACCGCGCCAAAGAAATGACCGTAGTACTGACCCAAACGGATATGCCTGAAGCAGGCATGCAAACCATTCCATTGGAGTATTATTGCATGACTCCTTACGATTCTTCTTTTAAAGGATTGCATATCCTGTTCGACAAGGATAATGTGCAGAACACCTTAGGCGAATATGTTTCCAGCCTGGGATTAAAACAATTGCGTATTGCCGAAACCGAAAAGTTTGCACACGTAACTTTCTTCTTCTCAGGAGGACGCGAAAGC
>JAUZOX010000742.1 GCA_030706265.1 Bacteroidota bacterium
TATGGCATTTCAAAAAACGGGAAGTATTCCTCTCCGAATGACAGCCTGTAAAAATAGTTGCTGTCATTTTTAGGCGACACATTGTCATTCTTAATATTCTTCCAGTCCTGCACCTTTAAAACGGTCTGAACGTATTGTTCCCTGTGATCAAAGAGATTGTTGCCCGTAAAGCTGCGATTGACCAGCAGCAATTCTTTGTCGCTATCCTGAACCGACGTCTTTAAAAAGGTGGCCCAATAATAGGCTTTTGTCGTTCTATAGGGATCGAGGATATAATGTTTAAGCTGCCACCACTGAAACTGATTCAACATAACCAGCATGACGATGACAGCGCCTGCGATCGCTTTTATGGTTGTTCCCTTTTTTTGAAGGCCGAGCAGGCAATATCCCAGGCAGATCGACAGCACCGGATAAACCGTGATGAGGGGACGGTTTGAAAAGGCAGAGCCATACCACCATTCAGTCCAGCTGGCAATGAGATAAAATGAGACGAGGAAATAGGCAATCAAGGCCGGAAAGAGCTTCCGATTTTCTTTATAAAGGAAATAAAATCCCGCCAATGCAAAGATCATGACAGGGGTATAAACCAGCCAGCCTTTGCGATAACTGAACAAAACGTCGATAATATGGGGCGATAGAAAATCAAGGCCTACTCCGGGGTTCTTGTAACTGTCGTAAAACAAGTGCCCCGTTCGGATCAGCCAGTACGCCATTTGAGGGATTGCAATGCAGAGACAAATCAGGGCTGTAATGAGCAAATCTTTCCGATTCAGATAAAACAGCCTGAACTTTTCTTTCAAAGTGGACCATGAGTAAACATTCCAGAGCAACGGCAACAGGATAACGCAGAGTTCACTGGGCTTGACCAAGCCGACCAGGACAAGGCTGCTTCCGATAATGATCAGGTACCTGCGTTTTGGTTCCTGATGCCATTGGATGGTGTGCCAAAGCAGGATGGAAACCAGCATGAAAAGCACCGGTCCGGTTTCGAGGTCTTTTAAGGTAAAATGATGGATGTAATTGGTCCCGAAAACAACGATGAGCAAGACCAGCGACGTGATCCCTTCTGAAAAAAAGTGCTTAAGGATCTTCCTGAGAAAAATCAAACCAATGATCGTGTAGAATATTCCGCCAATAACCATTGCATATTGATAGGGCGGACTGAAGCCATCGGCAGGAAAGCCGGATAGCAATGCCAATATATGCCCCAGAAAAAAGAAGGGCAGAAAAAACAAAGCCATTCCCATTAAAAAGAAATAGATCGGTTCACCCTTGTCGTTTGAAGACACCATGTACAACGTACCGGCCAGGTCTTTCTCCTTGTTGATTTTTTCCAGCCACCCGATATCCCTTAACAAAGGCTGATGGTAAATGAAAGTGGAGGGTAGATAGAGGTAATAGCCGAGGACATCCCATGAAATTTCTTTTCTGTTGACGTTATTTAACCGGTAGACAGATATAAATAAACAAATGAATCCCAATGTAACTAATGAAAAGTCCTTAATTGATTTCATGAGTAAGTGTTTGTACAAATATTATTTAAAATTTACTTCTTTTTACACGTGCCGCATTTTTATTTTAAACCATCAGCGCTTCGATCATAAGCAATAAAAGGATCACGAGCATAAACAGGTTCAGGGTTGCAGAGGCGGCCTTAAAGTTGATGCCGATATTGAGACTGAAGGTGATTTTGGTAAATGCAGTAATCAACCAGATATTGAGAATAAGCATGAGAATGAGAAGCAGGGGGCGGGTGA
>JAUZOX010000743.1 GCA_030706265.1 Bacteroidota bacterium
AGGTACGAGACACGTACGAGACACGTACGAGACTGGTACGAGACAGGGGTAAGTTATATACCCTTTATATACCGGTTATATACCAATATCCCCTAAAAAAAGATAACATAGAGAATGTTCAAATAAATGTGTCAAAGTTCAAGGGAGTATGTTCAAAGGGAGTATTCAATAAAGTGCAGATGCACGCTTTTTTTGGTAATTCACATTATTGCTTGCACTTAATTGTTCCAAAACAGGCATAAATAGCTATATACCAATACAAATTAAGATTCTCAGCAGACGCTATTTAATCAAATTATTTACGGATGAAACGAGAATGCTTGTAACCCAATAGCGATGAACGCTTTCATTCGAGCTCCATTCTACAGATTTGATTCAGATTATCTTCGTTTAAAGAGATAAAGTAAAAAGGCGATAATTGAAGTATAAAAGTGAAATATAGCGATAGCGTGACTAACAAATAGTTAGCGAGTGTCATCAAAGAAGAATACGCTCTGTTCGATTCTAACCTTAAAAAAACAACTTTTCCTGAAATCATGCTTTAAACACGGCCGGAAATGCAGTACAAATGCACCCTAGAATGTCATCACTCCTCAACAGACCAAACAGCTCCGTCTTTGGTGTCCTTTACCTGAATCGATAATTTTTTCAGCTCATCCCTGATGAGATCTGAAGTGGCCCAATCTTTGGAAGCTCTTGCATTCTGCCTGATATTGAGAATAAGCCCCATCAATCCGTTTACCGTGTCGCCCTGACCTTCCGAAGTCACCTCATCTTTTAACCCCAGCACGTCAAACACAAACGTATCAAAGGTCTGCTGCAGCAAAGCCAAATCCTCAGCCGAAATAGTTTCTTTTCCGTCATTAACCAGATTGATCAATCTGGTTCCTTCAAACAAGGCGGCAATTACAAGCGGGCTGTTAAAATCGTCATTCATTGCGTCATAACAAGCCTTATTCACAGCCGCTATGTCGATGGAGGAGGCTTTTGAGGATTTAAGTTTCCTGAGCGTATCATGTGCGGCCAACAGTCGATGAAATCCCTTTTCTGATGCCTGAAGTGCTTCGTTAGAGAAATCAACCGTTGAGCGGTAATGTGCCTGTAGAATGAAAAACCGGATTGTCATTGGGCTGTATGCCTGTTCCAATGCAGGATGATTACCTGAGAAAAGCTCATCCAGCGTAATAAAATTACCCAACGATTTTCCCATCTTCTGTCCGTTGATGGTTATCATGTTATTGTGCATCCAATAATGGACGGGGTCCTTACCATTTGCCGCCACGCTCTGAGCAATCTCGGCTTCATGATGTGGAAACATCAGATCCATACCTCCACCATGAATATCAAAACGTTCGCCAAGGTATTTACAACTCATTGCCGAACATTCAAGGTGCCATCCCGGAAAACCATCGCTCCAGGGTGAAGGCCAACGCATGATGTGTTCGGGTTGCGCCTTTTTCCAGATTGCAAAATCAAAACTATTGCGCTTTTCTTCCTGCCCCTCCAGTACACGGGTATTTGACAACATCTCTTCGAGGACCCGCCCGGAGAGAATGCCATAGTGATGGGATTCGTTGTAACGTGCCACATCAAAATAGATCGAACCATCCGATTCATAGGCCAGGCCGGCATCCAGTATCTTCTTGATTAATTCTATTTGTTCAATGATGTGGCCGGATGCACGAGGTTCGATGCTTGGTTTTTTAACATTGAGCTGATCCATGCTGGCATGATACCGATCACTATAG
>JAUZOX010000744.1 GCA_030706265.1 Bacteroidota bacterium
GACATTTTTGTCATCATAAACGAGCTTCACCTTATACTTCTCAGCGATATCGTTCAATACATCCTTCAAAGGTTGTTTATAGACTTCATCGGGGACCTGGCAGAATGTCCTCCCGGATAAGAATAAAAAACAATAAAGAACGAGTAATTTCAAATTCATGATATTATGTTTTAAAAAAATTGATTCATCTAACTTTATCCAGATGAAGTGGTCGTCAAAAGGACTACCTCGCCCGACACGTATTTTATCATTTTACCGTAACATCGGCAAAGCCTTTCACATCGATACCAGTATCATCCAGTGAAGTGCAGCGTTTTCCTGAAATGCCAAGATTGTCAATCATCACCCGTATCCGGTGACTTTGGTCATAACCCGCTATTTCGGAGTGTTTGGGAAATGGTTTTAAAAACACGCAATCCTTTATCATTATTTCCTCCATTTGCCCGATACTGCTGTCGGGGTTACGCTTGTTGATGGTAAAATGAATGCCGCATTGTTTGGCATCGGGCCAATTGTCTTCGAACCGGTTATTGACAAACCGCACATTTTGAAACAAGGCCCCGTCGGAACAATACAAGGCCATTCCCCTGTCCGATTCGACCACGTCATTGTCTTCGAAAAGAATGTTTTTCATGACAGCGCCACGTGTTTCGGTTCCAACTTTCAGGGATGATTTTTTGGTTAAAAAGACACAGCCACGCACGGTGATATCCTCGACATTCTGCAGATAGCCTGAAGTATTCGTTGTCTTGACGGCCACATTGTCATCACCCGTATAAGCAAAACAGTTCTCGATCAAAACCCGTTTGGATGCGTCGGGATCGAATCCGTCGGTATTTGCAAGCTCCACGTCATTCATCATTTTAACATTTCGAATCACGACATCCTCGGAATGCAGGATCTGTGTATTCCATGAACCCGGATCACGAACTATGACGCCCTTTATGAAAACATTTTTCGAGTTGACGACCAGCAGCAATCGCATCCGTGCCGCATCTCCATATTTATCGCGGAGCGCACGTCCATTGCCATCGATAGTCCCCCTTCCACTGATTTCAACATTTTGGGCATCTTTGACCAGAAGAAAATATTTTGACTTCAAACCTGATGCCGTTTCGAAACCGGTGATATCATCCGTCGCCTTTAAAATGGCACCGGCTGACAGATAAATGTGGACATTTGAAGGAATGGATAACGCGGCAGTTTTGTAAATACCTGAGGGAAAGACCAGGGTTTTTCCCGTACCCGCAATGCGGTCAATTGCCTTCTGAATGGTCCCGGTTTCGGTCTTTACCCCTTTATTATCGACACCCGTATCCAGTATGTTCACCACATTAATTGAAGGCACGACCTCTGGGAGATCAACGAAAATAAAGAGCTTCTCCTTATCGTTGATCCGGATTACATAATATCCCGCTCCGGGTAATCTGAATTCAGCGCTGTTACCCGATACATTTGATACTATCCTATATTTCTGAGGACTAACGACTATTTTAGTGATCGGTTCATTTGAATTCAACTTGCACATCACCGGATTACCGGATTCAAGACCGAGATAATGATAGGTCTTATACCGATTTACAGTCACATCGTTTCCATCCGCCTTTAACGAGAAGATCATGCTCCCGGCATTGCCGTCAGCAATATGGGATATCTTAACACTTTCCTTTAAGGTTAAAGATGACTTTCCAAATACAGTCAGGGAAAACAATGAAATCAAAGTTATAATAATCCACGGTGGAA
>JAUZOX010000745.1 GCA_030706265.1 Bacteroidota bacterium
AAAGGACAATACGTTGGAACTTATCTGGCCTGGGGCGTGAAAAACAATGGCTGGTGGGGTGAAGGCGAAATCAAGTTTTACATGGACGGTGACGGCAAGTTCCCTACAATTTGCGGCACCGGTACCGAGGATTATTTTTGCGGCTCCTATGATTTTGAGACCAATGGCAGGTACCAGGAGTTTTGTTCTCCCTATAGCGGATTGCCACAGGTGATTCGTCCCGATGGCCTGTACAAGTCGCAGGAAAGATTTGGCCTGTATCGTTGGCATATTATGGATCCGATCAGGTTTGAAAAGGATCTGAGGGTGACCATTCAGGATCTGGGATGGAAAAGCGGGGGACGATATTTACAGCAGCAATCCGATATTTCTTCAGTCGTTTATTGGTATCAGTCGGAGCCACATGCCCCATTCCCGGCTTTGCCCGATAAAGAAGCTTTGGAAGTCAACTAATCATTTATCTCTTCCCTGATTCTTGCTGATGTCTTATCCTGAAAAAAAGGCACTGATCGATGAAGCATGAAACGGGGTCGTTTTTATATAATTTAAAATGTGTAAATCAGTTATTCGCTTTCTGTTATCCTTAACGATATTATTAATTATTGATGCCGCCGCCAATGCCGAAGTTAAAAAAGGCTGGCCGGTAAAAGACAAACTTACACCTGCAGATTGGGTCTATCCCCAAAGTGGAACGGAGGTCTGCCGGTGGTTCTTTTTTAATTCTGCCTGCAGGCCATTTGGAATGGTTAACCTGAGTCCTGACACCCGTACAGGTGGGGATTGGGAAAATGGCTATCTGTATAATGATACGAAAATCAGATGTTTTAGTCATATTCATGGCTGGCAACTCTATGGCGTGGCCGTAATGCCATTCACCGGTGTTCCCAGGGGAAACCTCGGAATGGATGCTTACCAGTCGGATTATAGTCATGCAGATGAAGAAGTTCACCCGGGCTATCACAAGGTCGTACTTAAAACATATGGTGTAACTGCAGAATTGACTTCGACGTTGCGTGTCGGTATGCATCGTTACACATTCCCTGCCGATTCGGTCCCCGGTGTTTACTTTGATCTTGGGTCTGTGTTGATGGACAGCATTTCGTTTAGTGAGATTAAAAAGACGGGGCCTGCCCAACTGGAGGGGTATACCATTATGGCTCCGACTTCGCGACGGCCGAAACCTTTCAAAGTCTTTTTTGTGGCTGCTTTCAACAGACCGGTTACTGAATTTGGCGGATGGATAAAAGGGAAGAACCTATCGGGAGCTGTTGATAAAGTCGCAGGAAAAAATGCAGGAGCGTGGGTTCGTTTTGAAAAAGATAAAGCGCCGTTGTTGATGAAGGTCGCCATTTCGTATACCAGCATCGAGGGCGCAAAAAACAACCTTGCAGGTGAATTGGCTCATTGGGACTTTGACCGTGTGGTCAGTGAATCACGGGACGAATGGAATCAGTGGCTGGGCAAAATTGAGGTCAAGACAAAAGATGCCAGGTTAAAAACAAGATTCTATACCGATCTGTGGCACTCTTTGCTGGGCCGCAGAGTCGTAAGTGATCTCGATGGCAGTTATTGCGACAACACCGGACCGGAGACTTTGATTAAAAAAGTACGTACAGATGTCGACGGGAAACCCTTATTCGATCACCATAATTTCGATGCCCTTTGGGGTGCACATTGGTCCATCAATCTCTTGTGGTCCATTGCGTATCCCAAGGTAGTGGATGAATTTTGCAATACCA
>JAUZOX010000746.1 GCA_030706265.1 Bacteroidota bacterium
AAGCTGAAGGAGATCGATAAACAAAAAATCACACAACGCAAGAATCGTGAAAGCATGGTGCGTGTTTCCCTTGTGGGCTATACCAACGTGGGCAAATCAACCATTATGAATATGCTGGCAAAGAGCGAGGTGTTTGCCGAGAACAAGCTTTTTGCCACATTGGATACTACGGTCCGTAAAGTTGTCATCGGGAATCTGCCCTTCCTGCTCACCGATACGGTCGGGTTCATCCGCAAGCTGCCTCATGGGCTGGTTGAATCGTTCAAGAGCACCCTCGATGAGGTACGTGAAAGCGACCTGCTGATTCACGTGGTCGACATTTCACATCCTACTTTCGAGGAACAAATCAATGTAGTGCGTGAAACCCTTCAGGAAATAGGAGCTTCAGAAAAACCTACGTTTATGATATTCAACAAGGTAGATGCCTATTCGTTTGTCCAAAAGGATGAAGATGATCTAACCCCTGTCGAGAAGGAAAATCTGAGTCTGGAGGAATTGAAAAGTACATGGATGGCAAAAGCCAATGCACCATGCCTTTTCATATCCGCAACGAAAAAGATTAACATTCAGGAGTTCAGAGACCTGCTCTACGAAGAAGTCAGGCGCCTTCATGTTCAGAGGTATCCCTATAATAACTTTTTATATTAGTTTCAGGGTTTTGTAACCTGTGTTCCCGGCGATTCCAGTCTTAAATAATCATACACTACGTCACCACCCGGTCTTTTCAGGATCAGGGCGATCTCGTTGTTTCCTGCATGTAGCAACGAAGATGGGAAAGTAAGTCTCAGGTCTCCGAAGGCACCATGTATCCCTTTACGGATGGTCGCTCCTGAGGGATTGGGAAAACTGATCCGGGTAGTATCCGATTGAGGAAGAATGTTGGTTCCATTCACTGTCACAACCAGAGCCGCCCTTGTCGAGGCAGCAGCTGCAAGGTACAACGAAGAATTTGAACCTGCGGTTGGAGCCGAAGTCAGCTTGAACAGGATCTTCCAAACCGGAGGGGTTGTTTGTTCTGTTCCTACGACATTGTAGGGTTGAACAAAATTCCAGTCTTTAGACCAGTCACTCTTTCCAATGACAAAGTTTACCCCGTTTGGGAATTCCCGGTTGTAATCCATGAATTTGGCCCAATGCAAATCAGGATATACTCCGCCAACCCACCAGTCCTTGCCATGTTTAAATTCTTTGGCCGTTCTGTCTGGAATTCCTATTTCCCAAACAGTCGGAGCAACGCGTTCCGGGGTCCATTCTATCTTCCCCAGATTAGTGGTTTCACCTGCTTTCACCGTGACAAAAGCATGTTTGGTCATCTGACCTGCAACGCCCGACCCGAAAGCATACATATCATAAACACCGGGTAAAACATTGGGGATAGTAAAATTGCCCTTGGCATCCGTCTTGACCCAGAACTGGTAATTCTTTGACCACATTTCAAAATTCTTGATTCCCCTGAGCGAAGCAGGAGGAATAGCAACACCGATCCACATATTGTATGCCTTGTTAAAAGGCATGGGGTCATTGATGACTAGCTTTCCGGATATTTTTCCCCTGCCATTTGCTTTAACATATCCCGGTTCGGTGAACCAATCATACGGCCATTGTGCCTGTTCGGCTTTTGACTGTCGTATTGCATCCTGCCATAATGCCATTTGAGGATTGACGGTGCTTTGGGGTACTTTGTTGCAATAGATCAAAAAGGGACCATAGATTTTATGCCACTCTTCGCCCTGAGC
>JAUZOX010000747.1 GCA_030706265.1 Bacteroidota bacterium
CAAAAATTCTTCGGCCAGCCAATCAATGACACATTGGTCAAAGTCGTCACCACCCAGGTGAGTATCCCCGTTTGTAGACTTAACCTCAAACACGCCATCGCCTAATTCAAGGATCGAAATATCAAAAGTACCACCGCCAAGATCGAATACTGCTATTTTTATATCCTTATGCATTTTATCAAGACCGTAAGCCAGTGCGGCTGCCGTAGGTTCGTTGATAACACGACGAACGTTCAGTCCGGCTATCTCCCCGGCTTCTTTGGTAGCCTGACGTTGTGAGTCACTAAAATAGGCAGGTACCGTAATAACTGCTTCGGTAACGGTTTGTCCCAAATAATCTTCCGCTGTTTTCTTCATCTTCTGAAGAATAACGGCTGAAATTTCCTGCGGACTATATAAACGATCATCAATTTTTACGCGTGGAGTATTATTTTCGCCTCTTTCAACAATAAAAGGTACGCGCCTAATTTCTTTTCCAACCCTATCATAGGTTTCACCCATAAAACGCTTGATAGAAAAAACAGTCTTATGGGGATTTGTTATGGCTTGACGCTTGGCGGGGTCACCAACCTTACGTTCTCCGTTTTCTGTAAATGCTACAATTGAAGGAGTTGTCCGACGTCCTTCACTATTCGGAATCACGATAGGTTCATTTCCTTCCATAACGGCCACACATGAATTTGTGGTTCCCAAGTCAATTCCAATGATCTTTCCCATTGTTATAAATATTTTACTCTTTTGTTATTACTCAAAATGATTTCTGCATCCCTTCTCCAATGATTGTGCCAGATCAATATACTGTCATTTTCCAAAACGGTATGGCAGATTACAAAACCATCTAATATTTTCCTTCTTAAATACCATCGCAATGTATATCAATAACTTAATACATTTTTACGCCCTTATGCCATACACATCACGGAATCAGGATTAATAAACTGAAATGTGACAAAAAGACATAAATTTTTCCGGCTTCGCTATTAAATTTAGTGACATGACATTACTGATAACGATGGAAACACAAACACAGAAAAAATTGTTATAGCTTTGCACTTTTATTGAACCGGTTCTTCCGGAAAGAAATATCTATTGCTTTGTTTATTTACTTTTAGTTATGAGTACAATCAGTCCGCAGAGAGTTCCCAAAGTAACTGTTCACAAGTTACAGGACATGAAGGTTAAGGGAGAAAAGATCGCAATGTTAACCGCATATGACTTTTCAATGGCCAGGCTCCTCGACCGCGCAGGAATCGATGTCATCCTTGTCGGTGATTCCGCTTCCAATGTGATGGCCGGCTACACCTCTACCCTTCCGATCACGTTGAATGAAATGATTTATCATGCCTCAAGTGTAGTAAGAGGAGTTCAACGGGCATTGGTAGTCGTTGACTTGCCATTTGGAACTTATCAGGGTAATTCCAGAAATGCCCTGGAATCTTCCATCCGGATAATGAAAGAATCCGGAGCCGAATCCGTAAAGATGGAGGGTGGCAGAGAGATCCTGGAATCGGTTGATCGTATCCTTTCTGCCGGTATTCCGGTTATGGGCCATCTTGGATTAACGCCTCAATCCATCAATAAATTCGGCACCTATGTCGTTCGTGCAACCGATCAACGTGAAGCCGATAAGTTGTTGGAAGATGCGATGCTATTACAAAATGCAGGGTGCTACAGCATTGTCCTCGAAAAGATACCGGCAAAACTGGCAGCCCAGGTCGCCTCAGAACTGCG
>JAUZOX010000748.1 GCA_030706265.1 Bacteroidota bacterium
CAAGGCGAATATGATATTGTATTAGGAGACAAACGCATGAAACGCAATATGACCGAAGTAGACCAAACAGTCGGAGGTATTTATAATGTAGGACGCTTTACTCCTCAGAAGGGGGATCCTCAATTACTGGTTAGAGTACTTGAAAGAACAGCCGCCGAGGTCCCAAACCTCGAGCCTAATCCCCGGTTAGAGACCTTTGAAAACATCAAAACAGAAGATATGCACCAGTTTTACTTGCGGACAATGGATCTAGCCAAACGATTGGTCGTACCTTCCCGTTCAAACAATCCTAATTTTAAGGTATTGTTATTTCCCTATTTACATGGTGAAGAATTGCCTCAAACGCTTTGGAACGAAACCCGAACAAAACTGACCGTCACTTTCAAAGACCAAAAAGATGAGTTTTTCTTTTCCAAAGGTGATGACAATCATACTAAAATAAAACTTGTCCGTGATGGCAAAGTGATTTTTGAATTTTAATGAACCCGGTATATTAAACTGGAAAAAATAAATAAAATTGATCGGATGAATTGGATCGGATTAAACGAGCATGTTTGAAAATACAAACACCGATGAACCGAGCATACATGCGAGCTCTATACGACCTATTTAATAAAATTATTATCGTATAAAAATCCTCCATGCGAGTTCCATACGACCGATTTAAAGCAAATTATTTAAAGATGAAAGAGTTAATTTTTATAATCTTCTTTTTAGCATTCAATTTACAGCTGTATGCTCAGGTTCAAATATGGGCAGCCAAAGATTATTCAAAAGCAACTATTGATTCCGTACATGCAACCGGATCAGGGATATCAGGCCCCGGAAAACCGGTTTCTGGTAATGGCTTTGGCGGTATTGCTTCTGGAAATGCGACAAAAGTGACTGAAACGAACCGTCAACAACTTGCAAGCGGAAGTATCGTTAAAAAAGGACTCATTCCTAATATTAAACCAATTTGGGATGTTCATATGCGCGATGCAGTGATAACAATGGGAGGAGATGGCAATTATTACCTTACCGGCTCAACCGGAGACAATATTTGGCGATATAATGATGGCATCGAAATTTACAGATCTAAAGACTTGAAAAAATGGGATTATCTTGGATTGGTATGGAGCATAGAAAAAGATGGCGGTTGGGAAAAGAAATGGCGCGAACATCATGGCAAACCCATTCGTTCAATTTGGGCACCCGAGCTTTATTACATCCATAATAATTATTTTATCTGTTTTAGTATGCCTCCCGGAGGTATTTCAATTTTAAAAAGCACTACAGGAAAACCGGAAGGGCCTTATACCCATTCTACTAATCCCGATAAACCTTTATTGGGAGGTATTGGGCCCATTCCTGAATCATTCCTCATAGACCCTTGCTTATTCGAAGACGAAGATGGTAAAGTTTATTTCGTTCAGGGACCCGGCATTCATGTTACACGTTTAAAAGATGATTTAAGCGATTTCGCAGAACCGCTTCATCCAGTCATATTTAACGATACCGTTTTTGACGCTCAGCATCATAGTACAGGTCTCTTTAAAAAAGCAGAATATAAATCTTTAGGATTTGAAGGTGCTACCTTATTCAAACATGATGGCAAATACTATCTCGGCTCCACTGATAAATATCAAGGTCGCTACTCCATGATGATTGCTACCGCTGATAACATCTATGGTCCTTATATCGGTCGTTACGAAGCTGTTCCCAGTAATGGAGGTACCAAATTCTTTAAAG
>JAUZOX010000749.1 GCA_030706265.1 Bacteroidota bacterium
ATACTCATGGTTTACAACCTGGTGATGGGTTATCGTAAAGGAGAAAAAGCATCTGCAAATCCCTGGAACGGAACGACTCTGGAATGGCAGATTCCCTCCCCCCCATCCTATGAAAACTTTGAAGAGATTCCGGTAATCGATGAGGACCCTTATAATTACAAATAATGTAGCCATGACCGAAAAGCCAATCCATAAAACAGAGCCAAGAGACGACTTTGCGGCCAAGATGGGCATGTGGTTGTTCATTTTTACCGAGATGCTTCTGTTTGCAGGTTTGTTCCTGGTCTATTCTGTCTTCAGGTTTCAGTATCCCGGATATTTCCATCAGGGAGCCCTCGAACTCAATGTGACGATCGGGTCCCTCAATACGGTAGTGTTGCTGATAAGCAGCATGACGGTAGCAATGTCGCTGACTGCTTTACAAAAAGGCGACAGGAGATCGGCGCTCAACCTGTTGCTGATTACTATCCTGTGCGCTTTCATTTTTCTGTTCAACAAATACATCGAATGGGGTGCCAAATTCAAAGAAGGGCTCTATCCGGGCTCGGCGTTGATGTTGAAGCTTGCCCGTGGACACCTGCTGTTCTTCAATCTTTATTTTTTCATGACCGGATTACATGCTTTGCATATCATCGTGGGTATGGTGATCTTATGGATTGCCGTTTTCAGAATCAAAAAAGGAACCGTACATGCCGGAAAATACATGCTGCTCGAAAATGGGGCTTTATACTGGCATCTGGTCGATCTGATCTGGATATTTTTATTCCCATTGTTTTATTTGATCACCTGATAAATTCATGGATATGAATACGGCAGAATTACATATCACAAGTTACAAGACACTCGCAGGCGTCCTGATCATGCTGTTGCTGCTCACTACGATCACCATCAACGTGACCTCCTTTGACCTCCGGCTTTGGAATGTGACCATTGCCTTGATGATCGCAGGGGGCAAAGGATACCTGGTGATGACTTACTTTATGCATCTGAAATATGAAAACAAAATAATCCGCGCTTTCGTCATGGTAGTGCTTTTACTGTTTCTTGTCATTTTTGGAATAACGTTCATTGATTACTTGTACCGATAATAACCATCAAGTGTATGTTTTCAAATGCTTCCAACTTTGTCCAGGGCGTTGACCGTGTTTTTCTGATCATACTCGGCATTTCGATGTTTTTCATGATAACCATAACTGCCGTCATGATCTACTTTGTGATCAGATATAACCGGAAAAAGAATATACCGGCTGTTCAGGTAAAAGAAAGGCCATTGCTGGAAATTGTCTGGACAGTAATCCCGCTGCTACTGACGTTGCTGATGTTTTATTACGGTTATGCCGCTTACCTGCCAATGCGAAAACCACCAAAAGACGCGATGGTTATTGCCACTACGGCCCGGATGTGGAAGTGGTCATTTGAATATGCAGGTCACAAACAATCCGATACGCTTTACGTACCCCTCAACAAACCCGTCAAGCTAACCTTAAAGTCGCTTGATGTCATCCATGGTCTCTTTATTCCCGGTTTCAGGATCAAACAGGATGTGGTACCCGGAAAGCCTAATTTCACCTGGTTCATTCCACAGCAATTGGGCGAATTCAACATCATGTGTTCTGCCTATTGCGGTGTAGCGCATTCCGGCATGTTGGCCATCGTCAAGGTCGTTTCTGAAAGAGATTTCAATAATTGGCTGGCGGCTCCATCGTCTAAAAATGCAACCACAACA
>JAUZOX010000075.1 GCA_030706265.1 Bacteroidota bacterium
AAGCCGAAATTCATGGGAACAAGGTAAGGCATCTTATTTTGATCGACCATGCTGACGTAACAAGTATCACATTTATCAATTACCTGAAACATCTCCTCTTTATTGTTGATCCAGTTGCTTCTCATGTTGCATTTTTTAGTCCGAGATAATTAAATACCGCTCAAATTAATGGATATAAGGGGACTGACTGTAATAGATCCATTGTTTGCCATTACATACTGGATCCCCAGTTCGAAGGGAAATACAAAACGAAGAAGATGTACGTCAGCCGTGAGTTCTACCCCCTTACCTCCAATGACATTTTTCAAGGTCGTATCATAAAAGAAATTACCCTTGATCCGCTTGATATATGCAACGGGGCCAAGACTTATATCGGGATAAAGCAAGGGAAGAGCATAATTGAAGGAAAGGCTCACCTCATTATCTGTAAGTGGAACAGAATTTCCACGCGGGAAGATAATTATGTTATCAAAGCTTCCCGTACTCCCCTTTTGGCGATCCTGGTAACCCATATAAATCCTGAATCCATCATGATGCAATATACCCGGTAAATATGCCGTTTCTTCAATCGCCAGGATCGTTCCACTTTGTACCCCTGTGGAAGGAGTGGTTCCATACACAAAGTTATTGACAAGCCCCCATCTTGGTGCCAGATCCCGAAGACCGTATTTGCGATATACGAAAGAATACAACTGATATTCGAGGGTCGTCATTTTGTTACTCAGTTGCGACTTCAGTGGTGATGATAAATCAGGAACCATGTCTTTCAGAGAAGCCCTCATTAAAGGTTGAATTCCAAAATTGGTAGGTCCGACCGAAAACTTCAGTGGCATTTTAACCGCTGCAGAGTATATCGTTTCATCATATACATACGGATACAGGGTGAGATCGTTTGAATACCGGTATGCACTCGTGTTCTTGCCTCTTTCGACAGAGATATCGAAAATAGGATAAAGGGCCTGGTAACTTACGGCAGCTGATGTTCTGGCAAATCCATTCGCATCGCGGAACTGTTGCTGCAACGTCACAAACATCGTGCTCAACACATCCTGACTCATCAGACTGATTCCGGATCCGAGATTATAATTTGTTGTATTAAAATAAAACGGAGCCCAGCTGTGCAGGTTAAATGAATTCGTAAAGCGATTATATGGTGTTGAAACATATTCTTTTTTAGAACTGGTAGCATCCGTTACGATGGCACCCTCTTGTTTTGATATCGTAGCGGAATAGAGCCCCTCAGGCTGATTGCCGGGTGTGGGATGATATTCGGGCCAGCTCTCAGGATTAAATTGAACTTCCGCAATCCGGTATCCCTTTGAATTGTAATCAGAATAGGCCATATGCTTGCGATCAGGACTTGCCTGTATATCTATTGCGCCAAAGCGGGCATCGGTAACCTGGAAAATCTTTCCGTTTTCAACATTCAATGCAAAAATATTGTCAATGCCGGTGTATGCTGCATTGAAAAATACATATTTACCGACAGCACAAGGATTTGAAATTTCATAGTAAGAAGACCCTATCAGTGTTTGCATGTCGCCTGAATTGACATCAACTCTGACTAATTTTTTCCCGTCCTCGTTCATCACTACACAATAGATAAACTTTGAGTCAGCAGACCATGTGGGATTAATATAAAAATCCGTATCAGAACTTATGACTTTCTTTTTTACTTCGCCATTGTAGCTGTCAATTAAAAGGATTGAATAATTATTGGCCTCGCTCACCTCGGAAACAGCCAGTAAACTTCCATCAGGAGAGACGGAAGGAGAGAAATAACGGCTCTTATGTGTCAAAGTAAACCATTTGCCCGTATTCAAGTCAGCACATTTTATAATGGAATAACTTCTGTTTTGCCATCGGGGGTCAATGTTTTTTTCGGTCCAGAATAACCGGTTAGTTTGAAGGTCCAGGTTATCCGCAGTGATGCTGCCTGGTTTATTGGTCCCCATCACTCCGGTGTGATCAGAACCTGAAAAGCTGATATTATCGGAAGAAAACATCCCCGGAGTAAATGCTGTTTCCTCCTTGCCGTTTCGATGTGTGATTACAAATCGGTCGATGTCATCAATGGTAATTCGTTCTGATATCCAGGTACTGTCATTAACATAATGAGGGAATTTATACCGGGTGAAGTTCTTCTTTGCAGGTGAGACGATATTTTCATCACTTTTCACTTCTGTTTTACCGGACCATTTTTCTTTCAAATCATTAACCGTGTTCAGATACAAGCTTTCTTTAGTCATACCCAGTGATTTTTTCAAGCCCCTGTTGAATGCCCACGGCAAATAAGGATTCCTTCCAACGAATCGCAAGGTCTTGGACCATACGTCAGGGTCGGATTTGATCTGCCTTGCCCTTGCAACCATTTCATATCCCAACATATAATAATCGGGAATATAATTCCGGTATGATCCATTGACTGCTTTATCGTAGGAATAGTGGCCATTTTCAAGAAGTTGTGCACGAAGCTCCATACTAAAAGAGGGAACCCGACCACGACCACTGTTGCTCAATGCTGTTTCTGCAGTAACGGCATCACCCTCCACAAACCAAAAGGGAAGATAAAGTCCCAATACCCCGGCGGCAGCCTGTTCACCCATGGCATATCCCATCAATTTTGTGAGACCGGTGTTCATGGCTGATAATTGCACAGAGTGACGGTATTCGTGAATAGCCAGTTGCTCAAACCAGGGTTGAGCATACGTGCTCTGGGGAGGGGCAGTGTATAATTCAATCCGTCGTGGTGCCCAAACCGAAAAGGCATTCGCCGTGATATCCTGTGTATGCAATACGACCGGCATCCTGGGTACCTTTGCGCCCAGACTTAAGGGTGTATATTTTCTGGAATTTTCAAGTAAGTTGATAAATTGCTGAGCTTTCCCCTCAAATTGCTGAGGATAAATCAGTTTAAAGTTTTCCGAGTTAATCTGCCGCCATTTAGTAGAACCGGGATCCTGACCAAGACTGTAAAATTGCGCTGCTCCTAATAAAGGAATAAAAAACAATATCAAAAGAAATAATTTACGCAGGTTCCTCATAGGTAAATGACTTTTACTGTGTTACATTTATTTTAGCTAATTATAGATGATTCGAGTTTTTTAATATTCATTTATCGTAAAAGTAAACTTTATACCAATATCATGCATTATCGATTTTAACTTCCAGTTTAAATCCGGTTCCATGAACATTTGTAATCATAACATTGGGATCATCCTTAAGGTATTTTCTTAAACGGGTAATAAAAACATCCATGCTTCGACCGATGAAATAGTCATCGGTCCCCCATATCTTGATCAGAGCCTTCTCGCGTGTAATAAGCTGATTCTTATTCAGGCACAGCAATCTTAGCAAAGCTCCTTCTTTGGGTGTGAGAGAAATCTCATTTCCCTCTCTTAAAAGTTTAAAATTTGTGGTATCGAATCGATATTGTCCTATTTCAAATACTTCGACAGGTGTAATATCCGGCTCACTTTCTACACGGACACATCGTTTGAGGATAGCATCAAGACGAAGGCTCAGTTCTTCTGTACTGAACGGTTTTGTGATATAATCATCGCATCCGGCTTTAAAACCGCGTATTTTATCAGCAGGTAAAACTTTTGCGGTCAAAAATATGATAGGAACATTTTCATTCAGCATTCTGATTTCTTCTGCAAGTAAAAAACCGTCTCTGCGGGGCATCATTATATCCAACAAAACCAGATCAAAATTACCATGATGAAATACCCGTAACCCTTCATCACCATCAAGAGCAAGCGTAACCCGGAACCCTTGTGAAATGAGAAAGTCCATCAAGACTTCGCTTAGGTTTGGATCATCTTCAACCAACAATAGGTTGGCTTTCGTCATTTTCTTGTTCATCGGCAGTGCTATTTTGATAATTAAATGGGAAAAACAATTCAAACCGACTCCCTTTCTCTAACTCACTGTAAACCTTTACAGTTCCCCCATGAGCCTGAGTTAGTGTTTTCACATAATAAAGCCCTAGTCCGAATCCTTTCACATTGTGTATATGCTTAGCCGGAACCCTGTATAGGTTTCGAAATATATGTTTCTGATGTTCGGCACTGATTCCGATGCCTTGATCTTCAACCGAAACATAAAATCCCTTCTCATCCGACCAGGTTTTTACCGTAATGTGTGGTCTTTCCAGAGAATACTTGTTAGCATTATCAAACAGATTACTAATGATATTGTTAAAATGAATCTTATCAACTTTTAAAATATATCTTGTAGCTTGCAGGCTGACGCACATATTTCCACCCCGAGACCTTACCGTCAGCAGGAATTTTTGAACCAGTTCATGAATCAATTCATGAACATCCGTATCCCGCAATCTCAGATTATATTCCCCTTTTTCAATCACTGCAATTTGTAAAACCCTTTCCACCATTAAACGCAGACGGTTGTTCTCATCGTAGATCATCCTGGCATAGCGACCAACACGATTAGCATCGGTGTTGACCTCCGGCTTGATTAACATTTCGGTAGCAATGGAGATAGTAGATATCGGCGTTTTCAATTCATGGGTCATATTGTTCACGAAATCGGTTTTCATATCGCCCAATTTCTTTTGTCGTTTAAGGTTATAAACAACAAAGCCAAACAACACAGCTAATCCGGCTACCAAAGCCAGGAAAAGGACGAGCACCGGAATCATTTCTGCCCTTATCTCCTCCTTTTCATTTTTAATATATACGGCCAGAACAAAAGAATTTGAACGACCCATATTAGAAAGCGCAATCCGATGGGAACTGGTTACAATATTTTCAGGATTTGAGTTGTGTTGTTTAAAGATTAATTGCCTGGTGGTCAAATTGAAAATCCCATATTCAAAGGAAGATTCCATTTTCTGATTCCTGAACTTCTCCTCAAGAAGTGAGCGAAGCTTTGCAGTATCAACAGCCGACAAAATATTGGGCACATTTTTATTATCTAATTCTTCACCCGGCTTCTGAACCGACAGGTAAGTTGATTGTTTTATGAATAACTTGTCAACCACCTCCTTAAGGATAATCTGGGTCTGGTTACTAAACTGATCTTCCTTAAGTTGCAATGCTTTATGAAACCAATAAAACTGGATCGCTATAACACCTATTAATCCGATGGTGGTCAACACTATAACTGTTATGAAAATACGCTTATTCATAATTTTAAAAATGTATATAAAAATACAGAATTAGTGAGTAGGTCACAGTGGTTCTTTTTCTGTATTTTTGTCAATAATTTAAACACTATGGAAACTATTCGCACAACATACCTTGGTAATCTGAGGACGACCGCTGAACATGTTCAATCAGGCCAGAAACTGCTTACCGATGCCCCTGTTGACAACAATGGCAAGGGGGAATATTTTTCACCGACAGACCTAGTAGGTACCGCCCTGGCAAGTTGCATGCTAACCATTATGGGTATGATAGCCAGCCGAAACAATTTCAGCATTGATGGCACCAGGGTAAAGACAACTAAAGTCATGACGGTTTCGCCCAGACGCATCGGAGAGATTATCGTAGAATTAGATTTTCCGACGACAACCTATTCCGAAAAGGAGAAGAAATTACTTGAACAGAGCGCCAAAGCTTGTCCCGTTGCGATGAGCCTTCACCCCGATATCAAGCAAACTATTATTTTCAACTTTCGTGATTAGCCTTCATGAATATTGGAATGTGCAAGCTTTCATGCTCCCTCATTTATGTTGAAAGAAACAAAGTCGTTATATTTTTTATAATTCATTAAAACTTCCCAGTAAACCTAACAAAATTGAAAGTCAATAAGAATAATTTCCACTATGTGGCAAAAACCTTCCACGGGTTAGAAGAAGTATTGGAACGTGAGCTAATCGGACTGGGAGCCAGCAACACCAGAATTTTAGACCAGGCCGTTAGTTTTGACGGGGATAAGGCATTGATGTATGCAGCCAATTTCCGTTGCAGGACAGCCTTACAGATTCAACGCCACATTACTTCATTCAGTTTTAATTCTGAAAATGAATTTTACAGAATTCTCAATGAGCTTAGATGGGAACAATATATCAAGCCAGAACAAGTAATGTGCGTCGTGGCCTCAACCGATGATTCTTATCAAGGACAAAACCGCAAAATTGAGATGGCAACCAAAGATGCGGTGCAGGAACGTTTCCGATCCATTTATGGTGTGAAGCCAGCATACAGCAGCAATAATTACGACCTTCAAATTATTATCCGGATCGAAGAAGATATTTGCATCGTTTCTGCAAATAGTTCGGGAGACCCACTTAACAAAAGAGGTTATCAGGTTTCCAAAACTGAGAATGCGCTGAATGAAGTCCTTGCCGCAGGTGTAGTCATCTTAAGCGGATGGGATCAAAAATCGGACTTCTTTGACCCTTTGTGCGGATCAGGCACTTTGTTGATTGAGGCTGCAATGGTTGCCAATAATATCCCAAGCGGAACTTTCCGGCAGGATTATGGATTCAAACATTGGAAAGACTTTGATCAAAATCTGTTGCAAAAGGTAATGGATGACGGATTCAATGAACAGACCGAGGCCGATATCCAGATCATTGGATCGGATCCGAACGAGGAAAATATTGCTTTGGCAGCAGAGAATATCCGTAATGCCAAGCTACACAAGGATATTTTTCTATCCCATACCCTCCTCGAAGAATTGGATCCTGACATTGATAAACCGGGCATCGTGATGACCAATTTACCGGTGGCGAAAGATCCTGAAAGTGATGAAGAAGTAAAAAGCCTTTATGTTAAGATTGGAGATCATCTAAAGAAGAAGTTTGATGGTTTTCACCTATGGATTCTTTGTACCGATCCTGAAGCCTTGAATCAAATCAATTTAAAAAGCACTAAGAAGCTTGTTTTACTTCGCGACGCTGTAGAATTTCATCTGGAAAAATTTGAGCTCACAGAAGATTCGGTTAGAACCGATGTCCCAAAAGTTACCGATTTAAATTAATGGAACGCAAGACCTTCTTTGTTGATGTTTTGCTGCCAGTTCCGCTTCCCGGTGCTTTTACATACAGAGTGCCTTATGAGTTGAATGACAGTGTAGGTGTCGGCATGAGGGTCGTGATTCAGTTTGGTCAGAAAAAAATATACACCGGACTCATACGCAGAATTCATGAAAAGCCCCCTGCTTTTCATCAGGTAAAATATATCCTTTCCGTTCTTGATCAGGCTCCCATTGTAAATGAGAAACAGCTGGAGTTCTGGGACTGGATTGCCGAATATTACCTTTGTTATCCCGGCGAAGTGATGAATGCGGCACTTCCCTCCGCACTGAAACTAGCCAGTGAAACCAAGATTGTTCTTGCGCCTGATTTCGACCGAAACTATGACCAGCTAAACGACAAGGAATTCCTAATTGTCGAAGCCCTGGAGTTAAGGCAGGTGATCACCATTACCGAAGCTTCCAAAATTGTGGATACTGCCAAAGTGATTCCTTTGATCAAAACAATGATCGAAAAAGGGGTTATTCTGACTCAGGAAGAGCTGACGGACCGGTACAAACCAAAGCTGGAAACTTATGTAAGGTTAAAGGGAGACCTGGCCACCAATGAGGACAGGCTACACGAAGAGTTTGATAAATTAGGTACCCGGTCATTTAAACAGCTTGAACTTTTAATGCGGTTTATTTCGCTTGCAAATTGTTTTACACCTAATGAACGGGAAGTTACTCGCAATGAACTATTAAAGGATTTTAAAACCGGTGTTTCCTTATTAAAAGCCTTACTCGAAAAAGGAATACTCGCAACTTATAAAAAAGAAGTCAGCCGGTTAACAGAAAAGGACGCAGATGCTGAAGCCAATGAAATCGTATTAACAGACATACAGCAACAGGCTCTCAATGAACTCACTGAGAGTTTTAAAGCCAAAGACACGGTGTTATTACACGGTGTTACCGGCTCAGGAAAGACGGAATTATATATCCGGCTGATTGATGAGGTCATCAGCCAGGGGAAACAGGTCCTCTACCTGCTTCCTGAAATTGCACTCACCTCTCAAATCATCAACAGACTACGAAAATACTTTGGGCCCAAAGCAGGAGTCTATCATTCAAAATACAACGAGCAGGAACGGGTCGAAATTTGGAACAGGGTGTTGTTGGGAAATCTGCATGGAGAACTCGGTCAGTACAGTGTGATTCTGGGAGCCCGGTCTGCATTGTTTCTGCCTTTCGAAAATCTTGGGCTGGTCATCGTGGATGAAGAACATGATACTTCATACAAGCAAATGGATCCGTCTCCACGATACAATGCCCGTGATGCGGCCATCATGCTTGCCAAAATGCATGGGGCTCAGACATTATTAGGTTCAGCCACTCCTTCTGTAGAGAGTTATCACAATGCCCGTGAGGGTAAATATGCGCTGGTTGAATTAAATAGTCGCTATGGAGGCATGTTGCTTCCGGAAGTGCTTTGTGTCAACCTGAAGGAAGCGGCTAAAAGCAAACAGATGCACAGTCATTTTTCAAGCTTCCTGATAGATCATATCAAACTGGCAATTGAAAACAAGGAACAAGTGATCCTATTCCAAAACCGTCGTGGATTTTCACTCCGGATCGAGTGTGATTCCTGCAACTGGATGCCACAGTGTGTGAATTGTGATGTCACGATGGTCTATCATAAAAAGGAAAACCATCTTCGCTGCCACTATTGTGGGTACACAACCAGGGTCCCTGATAAATGCCCTTCCTGCAACGACACCTCTATTAAGATGAAAGGCTTTGGCACCGAAAAGGTTGAGGAAGAGCTTCAACTGATGCTTCCCGGCGTTCACATTGAACGGATGGACCTGGATACAACACGCAGTAAATCGGCATACCAGCGCATCATTTCGGACTTCGAGGAGAAGAAAATAGATGTACTGGTCGGCACTCAGATGGTAACCAAAGGACTCGACTTTGATAACGTGAGCCTTGTAGGCATTCTCAACGCAGATAACATGATCAGTTATCCTGATTTCAGGTCTTTTGAAAGAAGCTATCAGCTGATTGCACAGGTCAGTGGCAGAGCCGGACGGAGGCATAAGCGGGGAAAGGTGGTCATCCAAACCTATAATCCCGATCATAGCGTCATCCGGTATGTGATGCAGAACAATTATGAAGCGATGTACAGTAGCCAGATTCTGGAACGACGTAATTTTAAATACCCCCCTTTTTATCGCCTCGTTAAACTTACCTTACAACATAAAAATGAAGAGACTTTGAATAAGGCGGCCAATGAATTAGCCAAAACCTTAAGACAAAGTTTTGGGAAAAGGGTATTGGGACCTGAATATCCATCGGTAAGCAGGGTTCGCAACTACTTCTTAAAGAATATTTTGTTAAAATTGGAACGCAGTCCTGAGCTGGCTCAGATGAAAGAAGCATTGCGGCAACAATGCTATACTTTTTTGTTCCATCCTGAATTTAAAAACGTCAGGATCATCATTGATGTTGATCCGGCTTAACCCGTCAAATGACTATTTCTTTTCTACCTTCTCCGGCTTAATCATCAGGAATACATCCTCACTGTCTTTTTTCATG
>JAUZOX010000750.1 GCA_030706265.1 Bacteroidota bacterium
TGCAATTTATATCCCGGCAGATAATGCTGCTGCAATAAAGGAAAGCGGCGTTGAATTGTCAAAGAATAATAATATTCGGGTTGTTGGAAACGAAGGAAACTATATAAAAGTTGAAACCGGTTCTGGTAAATATCATTTTACCATCAAAAAATGATGATGATCAACATACTGATATCGAAAAGTTTTTAAAACCAAAAGATTGACTTATTTGAGATAGGTGATTGTATTGTGTTTGATTCTCTTTCTGTTACAGAAAGACTTTGCCTCAATGCTCAATGGTCTGTCGGGATCTTCTATGAAGATGAGTCTTAATGATAAATAGATTATCGGACTTAGTGGATTCTTGGATATTTTGAATTTTTAAACACTAACTAATAATGAATTACATAGAAGGAATACTAACACTATTCCTTCTGTTTTTATATATTAATGTTGAAAAAATATTTTTTATGAAATCATTTCCTGATATTCTTCGGAGAAGAATGTTCGCAGTAATCTTCTTGTTGCTAGGTTGTAATCTCTTAAATGCAGCCGGGATGTACAATCTTCGTTGCGAGTATCTTATAAATCCGTTGGGGGTAGATGTTGCAAATCCACGTCTGAGTTGGATGATCAGTTCACAGAAACGAGGTGAAGTTCAGACTGCCTATGAGGTTATGGTAGCATCTTCGGCTGGATTGCTGACACAAGGGAATGCAGATGTGTGGAAAAGCGGAAAGATTACTTCTGAAAGATCAATTCAGGTGGAATATCAGGGAGCACCGCTGCATTCAAATACCATGTATTACTGGAAAGTGAGAGTGTGGGATAAAGAGGGTCGGGTAGGAGCATGGAGTGCACCTGCTTCCTGGAGTATGGGATTGCTTGCTGCCGGTGACTGGGGAGCAGCCCGGTGGATTGCTTTCAAGGATGGAGAGCAGTGGAAGAAGGAATGGAAACAACACAAAGAGACTGAACTGAATCATCGGGAAGATACCTGGCCTTTGTTAACAGGAAAAGATCATAAAATATGGGACTCTTATGAAGAGGCTAAACCTCATTACGATCCTTCTCCGTTATTCCGTAAAACATTTTCTGTTTCTAAACAGGTGAAGTCTGCGTATCTCTACATCTGCGGACTAGGATATTATGAAGCTTTCCTGAACGGGGGTAGAATTGGCAATCATGTGCTTGATCCGGCCTGGACTAATTTCGATAAACGATCTTTCTATGTCGTTTACAATGTCACCTCTCAACTTCATTCCGGGAAGAATGCGATGGGGGTTATGCTTGGCCGTGGACAATACAATCCTTTAAGTAATGATATCTGGGGATTAAGCGTTAGTTCCTGGGTAGATCAGCCTAAACTGATGGCTGCAATTAAGGTGAAATATATCGATGGCTCCACTCAGGATATTGTGACTGACCAGACCTGGAAGACAACGGGTGGGCCGATTGTCTTTGATGATACCCGTAAAGGAGAAATGTATGATGCGCGCCTGGAACAAAAAGGATGGACTTTATCTTCTTTCAATGATAATCACTGGCAGCCTGTTGCACTTGTTAACTGGAATGCTCCGCTGCAATCGCAAATGATACCGCCTATTCGTTGTTTTGCTTCGATTGCTCCTAAAAAGGTGTACCCAAAAGGAGAGGGGAGAACCGTTTATGATATCGGGAAGAATATAGCAGGATGGGCGCGTGTAAGGGTGAGTGGACCGTGTGGCGCAAAA
>JAUZOX010000751.1 GCA_030706265.1 Bacteroidota bacterium
AATACGGTTGTAAAATCCTTATCGGCTTTTACGGTGGGATCGTTATTGTTAAAACGGGAGATAATCGAATTGGGCTTGTATATCGAACACGAAGAGTCGAATTTTTTTAATATCACGTCAATGGAGTCCTGAAAATTCCTTTCCTGTGCATCAACATAAGTGACCGCATAATAGGTCCCTTGTGCTTCACCGCCAAACTTTACGATTTTCTCTTCCTGTTGACATCCATAAGCCAGAAAACAAATTCCCAATATTGCAAAAATAAAATACTTCATCCTTACTTTTTTTCTGCAAATATCGTTATTAAATTAAACGTTAGCTACTCACCCTCCGTAGTTATTTATAAATTTACAATTTATTGTATTTTTATCTTTACAACAAATTGCGTTTTAATCCATTGATCTTTTAATCTGCCTTAACATGTCGGCATTCACCGATTTACTTCATCAAAGCAGCAGTGAAGCACTCATTAATTCAGTCGCTGATATGACGCTTCAGCGGCCCGGTTTGATGGAGGAACTGTGGGAATTTGCCATAACCGACGATCCTGCTGCATGGAAGGCTTTGTGGGTCATGGATAAGATACATGATACCCGCCCCGATCTGATCCGTCCCTACTTAAAACGGATGCTCGACAATGTGGAAAGGCTCAAACAAAGCGGACAAAAGAGGCAAATTTTAAAACTGCTGAGCCTGAATCCTCTTCCTGCGGATCCCACCGGCGGTTTTATTGATTTTTGTTTTACCCTGTTGCAATCAAAGTCTGAGCCCATTGCAGGACGGGTATATGCAATGCAGGTATTATATAATATTTCGGAGAGGATACCGGAATTCAAAAATGAACTTCGCGCGGTGATCGAGGACGCAATGATTGAAGGAACTCCCGGAATCAAATCCAGAGGACGCAAGCTGCTAAGGAATTTATGACCTGAATCATCGATAAAGCTTATGTTGAAAACAGTATCGCCATTGAACCGAGCATAAATGCGAGTTCCACACAACCGTTTTAATTCAAATTGTTAACGTATGAATAGAAAGCAAAGCATTTCAATAATTTTCTTCTGGGTTTTATGTTTTGCAATGCCAGCCTTAGCCCAGGATGCAATCATTACAAACCGGATTTGGGATCCTACGATTAAGACCGTTGAATTACGCAATTCCAGTGATCTTTTTGCCCCTCCCGTCCTGGTACTGGGGGCAGACAATGTCCAGCTTTCATGTAGCTTCGATGACCTGAAAGGAAGCATCCACCACTATGCCTATACTGTGGTTCATTGTAACGCTAACTGGACACCATCAAGGCTTTGGCCCAATGAATATATCAACGGCATCACCGAAGAACGAATTTCCGATGCCAAACCATCATTTGGCACCCGTGTTGCTTATACCCATTATGCTTTCCAGCTTCCATCTTCATCCATGCAGTTCACAAGGTCCGGCAACTATCTTTTGAAAGTCTATGATGAAAGCAATCCCTCAACTATCTGTTTCACCCTTCGTTTCTATGTGGTTGAGCCCCTTTCTTCGGTCACGGGAACAGTGTCAAAATCATCTTCAATCGAGCAGCGGGATGCGTATCAGGAAGTCGATTTCCAGGTAACCGCCCACAGTTACCTCATCGATCCCAGAAGCAATGTCTGTGCGTATATATTGCAAAATGGCAGGGAGGACGATGCCATCAGGCTCAGGCCCAAACAAGTTGTGGGTTC
>JAUZOX010000752.1 GCA_030706265.1 Bacteroidota bacterium
ACGTAACCGGATCAGGCACCACTTGTTGCCATTGTTAAAGGAACTGCAACCGGAGTTATATGCTGTTTTTTCCGAAGACCTCGAGCGTTTGGCTGATACCGAAGCGGTTTATTTGAATGAAATTGAACGGCAACGAAAAATGAATGTTCTTCCTTCGGGCAATCGTTTTCTTATTCCTATCGAAAGACTAACTCAGCTTCACCCGTTACCGACCTATCTCTTTGAATTTATCAAACCTTTTGGGTTTAATGAAACGGCTGTTTCCCAACTTATTTCAGTATTGGACGACATCTCGGGTAAGATTTTTCTATCGTCTACCCATCGGTTGATCAAAGACAGGGAGGCCTTAATCATCGAACCCCTTGCTGAAACCAGACTTGATGATGCAGAAAAGATGATTGAAGAAAATACGGTAACCCTGGATACTCCGGTCAACATTGAATTCAAAATTCTGGATCGTCACCAGTTCACGGCTTTTAATCCTTCCCCGTTGATCGCCTGGCTGGATAAAGATAAACTAACCTTTCCTCTGTTTCTTCGACGAATGAGGACCGGAGATCATTTCCGTCCGTTGGGAATGAACGGATTCAGAAAACTTAGCGATTTTCTGACCGACTTGAAGATCTCAATACCCGATAAACAGCATACATGGGTGATCACTTCGGGCGATGAAATCGTATGGGTAGTAGGTTACAGGATCGATGACCGCTTTAAGGTAACATCACAAACAAAGTCGATTTTTAAAATCGTCTCTTCTCAAAAACCTTAATGGATTTCTTTAAGTTTTGATCCTTTAAGTATTATTTTTTTCTTTCTCTTATTAAGTCTAAGACACCATTGATAAAGGTCAGGGGATGCATTGGGTTTCCGGGTACATATAAATCGATCTTATAGTTTTCCAGAAATTTCCTGTTCAAGGCCGGGCTATCAGCAAATATTCCCCCGCTGATGGCATCCACGCCGGCCAGAATGACGATTTTGGGATCCGGAGTTGCGTCATAGCATATTTGAAGGGGCTCTGCCATATTCTCCGAAATAGGGCCCGTTATCACGATTCCATCGGCGTGCCGGGGTGAGGCGACAAACTCGATGCCAAATCGTCCCATATCAAAGTTCACATTACTGCAAGCGTTTAACTCCAGTTCGCAACTGTTATCCCCTCCGGCTGATACCTGGCGCAGCTTTAATGAGCCTCTAAACATTTGGTGAATCTCTTTCCGGATTAATTCAGGGTTAAGTTTGACCGGATCATCCTGCCCCTGGCGGATTATCAGGGCTTCTCTGTCGTTGGTGGCTATCTTGTAATCTGTTGTAAATTCGATCTTTTCTGGAAAAGCAAATGCACATTCACCGCAGAAGGTACACTTCCCAAGGTCGATTGCGACAGGCGAAGCGGTAATGGCCTGGGTGGGGCATAAGCTTACGAGTTTTTCTTCATCTACCTGCACGCCTGTTATGAAAGGGCGCCCCCTGAATATACCCGGTATTTTTGCCTTCGTGACGTCAGGAATATATTGCTTTCCCTGATGGTATAAGATTTTCAAATTGTTAAACATGATACGGTCATTAGGTATTATAAATCGTGTCCGGAATAAGATAAGTCAAAGCTTTTATTTGAAATCGGGAAATCCGAGATTTCATTGTTTCTGACGGCTAAGGCCAATGCCAGCCAATTATGAAATGAAGGGTCTGTGATCTTATAA
>JAUZOX010000753.1 GCA_030706265.1 Bacteroidota bacterium
CTGTTGGTGTTGCCACCGCAAAACACCATGCGTCCTGCCGTGTTAAGCAAGCTGAAACAATTGATTACCGATGGTGGCATTGTGGTGGGACCGGCTCCAACCAGCTCGCCAAGTCTCCGGAATTATCCGGTTTGCGATGAGCAAGTGAACCAACTGGCGCAGGAGCTATGGCAGAATTGCGATGGGGTACAGTCGAAAAGCATTTCCGTTGGGAAAGGTAAAATCTATAATGGCGTGGAGCTGACAGAGATATTCAATGATTTGAATATTATCCCTGATATTGGTGATATCGATGCTAAATCATTTCCGTGGATTCATCGTTCATCTCCTGATGCCGAAATTTATTACATCTCAAACCAAAAAGACCAAACGGCTGAATTTTCGCCATCGTTCAGGGTGACAGGTCTGCAGCCAGAACTTTGGAATCCGGTAACCAATGAGCAACGTAATTTGTCTGATTTTAAAATTGAAAATGGCAAAACCACTGTTCCGTTGGAATTTGCACCTCGTCAATCCTATTTTATTATTTTTAGAAAAAAAGTTGCAACTGCGATTAAAGATCCAATCAATTTTGTACGAAAGAAGACAATTGGAGAATTAAAAGGTTCATGGACAGTGTATTTTGATAAAAAATGGGGTGCGCCCGATTCAGTTGTATTCGATACTTTGGAAGATTGGACCAAAAGGCCTGAAACTGGAATAAAATTTTATAGCGGAACAGCTCGTTATTGCAAAGTATTTGATGCTCCGGCTTACAATAAAAAGTCGGCGATTTATCTCAATTTAGGAACTTTCAATGCCCTGGCTGTAGTGAAAGTTAACGGACAATCGCTCGGTTTAGTTTGGGCAGAACCCCGAATTGTTGACATTTCAAGATACCTGAAAAAGAAAAATAATTTATTGGAAATCGAGGTAACCAATACCTGGAATAACCGGTTGGTAGGTGATGCAGCTTTGCCGCCTGATAAACGTCTGACAAATGCCACCACATCTCCCGATGCAAATGCGCCATTAATGCCATCCGGACTTATTGGACCTGTTACATTGCAAATTGAAGATCCTGAACCATATGTTCAGAAAATCAACATTGCGGTTGATAAACAGGTGATTACGAAACCGGAAAAAGCATTGGTCGCAATGACAACGTTGACTCCTAATGCCAAAATACATTACACCACCGATGGCACAATTCCAACAGAAAAATCTGCTTTATATGCCAATCCGATAGAATTAAGAGAGTATTCAATAGTTAGGGCAAAAGCATTTGAAAAAGGAAAGCAGGCCAGTGAAATATCGCAACTCGAAGTGGAAGCTTTTGATCCGAAAGTGAACGGTTTAAATTATGAGTATTTTGAAGGAGAATGGAGTAAAATTCCTGATTTTGATAAGTTAATTTCTGTAAAAAAAGGGAAATCAATCGGATTGGATATTGCCACAATAAAAGGGCGAGAAGATCATTTTGGAATCAAATTTCAGGGCTCAGTCTCTATTCCAACCTCGGGTAATTATACGTTTTATTTACTTTCCGATGATGGTAGTAAATTGTATATTGATGGCAAACTAATTATTGACAACGATGGTTTTCATGGTGAACTTGAAAAGGCTGGAAGCATTGAACTTACACAAGGAAAGCATGTAATCAGGGTAGACTATTTTGACAACATCAATGGAGAGGCACTCAAATTGTTTTATGGATCGGA
>JAUZOX010000754.1 GCA_030706265.1 Bacteroidota bacterium
ACGGGGACGTGAATATGAGGCTTCCATTCGCCTGGATTACCTCAAGAGCCTTAACGACCGGTATGAAGCATGGATCGATACATACAAAAAAGGCAAGCTACTGATCGTTGATGTAGACAACATCAACTTTTCGGAAAACCCTGAAGACCTGGGTAATATCATTGACAAGGTGAATGCCGATCTCCACGGATTATTTTAGTTCTAGTCGAAAAATGAAGATAGCCGGAATTATCCCTGCCCGATATGCCTCTACCCGTTTTCCCGGAAAGCCACTGGCCATGATCGGTAGAATGAGCATGATCAGGAGAGTTTATGAGCAGTGTCTGAAAGCGGATTCGCTGGATATCATCGTCGTAGCGACCGATGATGTCCGCATTGCAGATCATGTGAAGAGTTTTAACGGAAATGTAGTGATGACCTCGAAAGATCATCGCAGTGGCACCGACAGATGCAACGAGGCTTTGACGCATTTGTTGACCAACGATCCGGGGCAGCAGTATGATGTTGTAGTCAACATCCAGGGTGATGAGCCCTTTATCGATCCTGTGCAGATCAATGCGGTGGCGGCGTGTTTCAATGATCCTGAAGTAGATATTGCAACGATTGCCCGACAGATAGAGACGACGGAAGAGCTGTTTAATCCCAACGCGGTAAAAGTGGTTACCGGCAACAAAAAACAGGCCCTTTACTTTAGCCGCAGCCCGATTCCGTATATCAGGAACGCCAGTCAGGATGAATGGGTCAATAAGGGACATTTTCTAAAACACCTTGGCCTGTACGCCTATAGGTCCGAGGTATTAAATGCCATTGCATCCCTTCCTGCCGGTGTACTCGAAAACCTTGAATCACTCGAGCAGCTCAGATGGCTGGAGAACGGATACCGTATTTCGGTCGAACTCACTGATAAGGAAGGAGTTTCGATAGACACGCCGGAAGATCTCGCAAAACTTATCAACATTGCTTGGTAAATAATTTACTGAATTATATCTTCGCAATAATAAAATTTCAACTGTATGAGGATTGGTTTTTATATCGGAGCACTTCTTTACCAGCATGACTGTGTGGTTATTCCAGGTTTTGGAGGCTTCATAGCCAACTATGCCCCAGCCTGCATTCATCCGGTTCAAAACACTTTTATTCCTCCCTCCCGTCAAATCATGTTTAATGCCGGACTTATTCACAACGACGGTTTGCTGGCTTCACACGTGGCAACGGAAGAAGGAATCAGTTATGATCAGGCGCTGAACCGTATCTCTGAAGAGGTCATGGCATATCATGCAGAGCTGAAAGCAGGCAAAACCGTCCACATGGATGGCTTGGGTTCTTTTCGAACCAATCATGAAGACAGCCTCGTTTTCACACCCGATACCAGGATCAATTGGCTGGAAGAGGCCTTTGGATTGCCCACCTTTGTCTCCCCTGCTATCAGGAGGTCTGGCTATCGTTCAAAACGAGATAGCGATGACAAAGTAAGAAGCATCTATTTGCCGGTGGCGGTCAGGCGCATTGCTGCAATTGCAATTCCTGTTCTGGCAATTGGCATGTGGAGCCTGTTTAATACGAGCCGGATCAACTCTTTTGCATCCAATTACAGCAGCATTGTCCCATCCGATCTTATATCGCACCTCAGCTTTTCATCACTTAAGAAGAGTGTTCCGGTTTATGTGCTCTCCCATTCCAGAATTGATGTCAA
>JAUZOX010000755.1 GCA_030706265.1 Bacteroidota bacterium
GCTGAATCGTAATTCTTTTTGAGAGAGAAGAGGTTAATATCCGGACGCATGGTAAAACAAATGGCAGGTCGAAATTCATAATTTGGCTGCAAAGATACGCTTTCTGCAAAAAATTTGGACTTTTCCGGGTCGATTGTTCTACAGGGCCGTCTAACAGGCTGCAAATCAAATTAAAGCCCGGCCTTGCAGCATAGATGCCCAAGCTCAATAAAACAAAAAAGGACTACCGCATATGTTGCCGGAATTTCAAAAGTATCTCTCTGCATGTACTCCTTTCGGGACGAAGAGAATTTATAAAAAGCCACCTCGATAAAAAGGCGGTTTTATTCTTTGCTGTCAATCATTGATTTGGCGGCAGCGATGATGCCTTGGATGTCACAGCCGCATATCCTGTATAGCTCAGCGACGGTGCCCTGTTCGATGAATTTATCGGGAACACCCAACCGTTTGATTTCAGCATTGTAGTGGTGATCATTCATAAATTCAATTACCGCGCTGCCAAGTCCTCCGATTATGGTGCCATCCTCGATGGTGATCACTTTATCGTGATTTGCGAAGACCTCATGCAATATCGTTTCGTCGATGGGTTTCAGAAAACGCATGTCGTAATGGGCTGCCTCAATGCCCATCCCGGCGAGTTGTTCACAAGCTCCCGTGACCAAATTGCCGATATGCCCGATACTCAGGATGGCCAGGTCTTTTCCCTGGCGGAGACGACGACCGGTCCCGACTTCAATCTTTTCAAAAGGCACCCTCCAGTTTTCCAGTACACCTCTTCCGCGGGGGTAGCGGATGGCGAAGGGACCCATATTGTCAAGCTGTGCGGTGTACATCAGGTTGCGCAGTTCGATCTCATTCATCGGGGAAGAGACAGTGAGATTGGGGATGCAACGGAAGTAAGCCAGGTCAAAGACGCCATGGTGCGTCGCTCCATCTTCGCCGACAATGCCGCCCCTGTCCAGGCAGAAGACCACGTTCAGGTTTTGGAGTGCAACATCGTGGATGACCTGGTCATAAGCTCGCTGCATGAAAGAGGAGTAAATGTTGCAAAAAGGCACCAGTCCGGTTGCAGCCATCCCTGCAGAAAAGGTAACGGCATGCTGTTCCGCAATCCCGACATCAAAGGCCCGGGCAGGCATCATCTTCATCATCATGTTGAGGGAACAGCCGGTTGGCATGGCAGGGGTGACGCCCACAATTTTGGGATTCTGTTCCGCCAGTTCTATAATGGTCCTTCCGAATACGATCTGGTATTTCGGGGGCAATGACTTGCATTTGTCCACGATGATCTCGCCGGTTTCGGGATTGAACAGGCCGGGAGCATGAAAGGTAGTTTGGTTGTTTTCGGCAACGGTAAAGCCTTTTCCCTTGACGGTGACGATGTGCAGCAACTTGGGACCGGGGATATTTTTCAGATCGCTGAGTATCTTGGTCAGGTGCACCACGTCGTGACCGTCAACCGGGCCAAAATACCTGAAGTTAAAGGCTTCGAACAGGTTGCTCTTTTTCAGAAACGTCATTTTGAATGCATTGCTGATCTGTCCGACCACGGCCCTTGAGTTGGAGCCGTAACGGGTATTTCCTCCCATCAGGAACCAGATCTTATCCTTGATCCTGTTATAGATGCGGGAGGTGGTGATGTCGGTCAGGTAGTCTTTCATGGCCCCGACATTCCTGTCGATAGCGATCCC
>JAUZOX010000756.1 GCA_030706265.1 Bacteroidota bacterium
AAAAAACTTTCAATGCTTTCAAATATTAAAGCCATCCTTAAGAATTCAGCTATCTACGGCTTTGGAAATCTATCCACCAAGCTCGCCGGTTTCATTCTCATTCCGATATATACTTCACATTTTTCGGTAGCCGAATTTGGTGTTTTGAGTATGATGGAGGTGACGGCACAAGTCATCATTGCAGTTTTTGGGTTATCGCTTTATCAGGGCTTTTTTCGCTGGTATTGGGATAAAGGCATGGCCGGCCGGCAAAAGGGGCTGTTTTTTACGGTTACCATGATTTTAATCGGTGTCTCATTAGTCACGGCTGCAATATTGTTCCCTTTACTCAATACTATTTCCGTATGGTTTTTTCAAACAGCGGAATACAGTTATCTGCTTAAGATGATGCTTATTGCTTCGCTGATGCAGATGGTGATGGTGATGCCGTCCACTTTACTCCGTCTTCAGGAAAAGGCGGTGTTATATACAGCCACGAATTTGATTCAGCTTTCGGTAAATTTATTTTTCACGATCTTCTTTATCATTCATTTTCATCAAAAGGTCGAAGGCATCTATCATGCACAGATTATCGGGAGTGTAGTTTACTTTTTGGTTTTATTCCGTTTCATTATTAAAAACTCGGCATTTCGCTTTGAAACTAAGGTGCTGAAAGATATGCTTGTCTTTTGTTATCCTTTGATTCTTTCCGCCATCTCAGGGGTGATTTTCAATGTTACCGATCGTTATTCTCTGAAGATATTGGGTGATTTACAAAATGTAGGTATTTATTCTTTGGGTTTTAAAATAACGAACACCTTATACGTGTTTGTCATCACTTCGGTGATGTTTGCCATTCAACCCATGATTTATAAAAAAATGGATGCACCGGATAACAAACGGTTTTACTCAAAGCTGATGACTTATCTGACTTTTGGCATCATGTTTTTCGTGTTGGGCGTCATGCTTTTCGGCAAGGAAATTATCAAGGTGCTGGCTCAGAAAACAGCTTATTGGGATGCTTACCAGATAATACCCTTTTTGGCGTATGCCATCTTGTTCGGAATGTTTAAAGATATTGCCACAACCGGTTTAAACATCACCAAGAAAACAAAAATTATTGCCATAACGGTTGCTTTAATGGCAGCGTTGAATATTGCATTGAATTTCGTCTTCATTCCTTTTCTGCATAATATGGGGGCAGCCCTTTCCAAGATGCTTTCTCAGATCGTCTTTTTTGTGATTATTTACAGAAGTTCACAGAAGGTGTATCCGATCCCTTATGAAATAATGAAGTTGATGAAAATGCTGATTTTAGGAATTGCTTTATATTTCTTATCCCTTCTTACCAACGATATGCAACTCATATGGCGACTGACTATTAAAACAGCCATGATTGCATCGTTCCCTGTCATTTTGTATTTCATGAATTTTTATGAAAAGATAGAGCTGGAAACCATGTATGGAGGCTGGAATAAATGGCGCAACCTTTCTAGATTTAAAGAAAATCTAAAAACCATTCACTTCTAGCTTTTGGGTACATTCGAACCCGATTTCAGAACACGGGCTGAGCAAACATTTCCTCTATTGGTGTTTGAAAATAAGCTTGATAATACAAAATATATTCTCTAATTTTGCACGCTATTTTTAACCGGTCTGATATGAGGAAAACTTGCGATTCCGGATTATGGGGCTGAGGAAAATAAAAA
>JAUZOX010000757.1 GCA_030706265.1 Bacteroidota bacterium
CGAATTGGTAATCGGTATGATGATAGACCTGCTGCGCAGGATAACCATGTTCAATACTGAAACCCGACAGGCTATGGGACGCGGTAATTTTTTGGGAAGAGAGCTGGCCGGAAAGACAGTAGGAATCATCGGAACAGGTGCAATTGGGATGAATGTGGCACGGATTCTTAAGGCCTTTGGTTGCGAGATCGTTGCATACAGCAGAAGCAAAAAATCTGAAGCTGGAGAATTGGGCATCCAGTATTTAAAGTTAATCGAGGTATTGGCCGTCAGCGATATTGTAACACTCCATACCCCATTAACACCTCAAACCCAAAATCTAATTGGTGAGCGGGAATTGGGCTTGATGAAATCAACTGCGATATTGATCAACACAGCACGTGGGGGAGTGGTCAATCAGACTGCATTGGTTAAAGCATTGAACGAAAAAAAGATTGCCGGTGCAGCTTTAGACGTTTTCGACAAAGAACCTCCTTTGCCTGTTGACCATCCTTTATTATTTACCCCAAACACCGTTGTCGTTCCTCATATTGGTTATGCTACACAGGAAGCGATAAAAGACCGTGCGGAAATAGTCGAAGCCAATATCCTGGCTTTTTTAAAAGGTAAACCAAAGAACATTGTTGCTTAATCAAGTTACTGATTGCCAACCTAAGTCATTTTAAAACGATTACAGGATTTTAAGGGCATGCAAATTACTTTGTAATTTACATGTCCTTGTTTCCAAACAATGTCTATAACAGGTTCTTATTTTCCGTCGAGTATGAGGGGGGTGTTTTTACCATTACCCATGATGATCAGTTTTGCATTGGGCGATGTTGCAATGGCTTTGATCATTTCATATTGAAGCTGTTTTTCACTTAGACCGGTACTCAAAATTTTCTGGTAATCGGCTATTCCCTGTGCTTCAACTCTCTTCCTTTCGGCTTCCTGATGCTCTTTCTGAAGTACAAATGTCATTTTTTGGGCTTCCTGTTCTGCATTTATCTTTGATTCAATAGTTGTTTTGACAGAAGGAGGCAGCGTGATATTCCTGATTAAAAGTTGCTCCAACAGCAAGCCTCTCTTTTTAAAGTCAGTTTCAATGGTTTGATATATTCGTTGTTGAAATTCATCCCGTTTGGTTGAAAACAACGCAACTGCATCGTAATAAACCGCATTGTCTCTGATTTTGGTTCTACAGATGGGCCTTACAATGATATTTTTATAATCAGTTCCGATTTCTCTTAAAATATTGGGCGTTTCAGTCGGAATCACTCTGTACAAAACCGTTAAGTCAATGATCACTTCAAGACCATCGGCCGATAGTACTCTGATTGCATCGTCGCCTGCTATATCTCCTTCGTCATGTTTTGATGACATAGTATAATTTTGGGTTTTGATATCGAAATTGACAACGTCAACAAGGGGATTTACCACATTCAATCCACTTTCGAGAATATTGTTGCTTACTTTTCCAAAGAGTTTTTGTACTCCCACTTCACCAGGTCCGATTTGGACAATCGATGTCATGGCACATCCTATTAAAATGATGAGGATTCCGACCAGTTTTATGATATTGCTGTACTTTTGAGTTGGAGAATAGATATTTGCATTTATAAATCCTATGATCAATGCAATCAATCCGATTAAAATGAGAATCATCGTTAATTAATTTTAGGTTGGTTAAGAAAA
>JAUZOX010000758.1 GCA_030706265.1 Bacteroidota bacterium
AAACAAACCAACAGCCAAAAGGCGCTTATGTTTATTTCCGGGACCGGATTATTAACCTGATTAAATTTGACATGATTGAAAATAACCGGTAAAATACACAATCCAAATAATTGTTATTTCGTATTTTCGCATTCATAAACTGGCCGATCGAATTTTTAAAAATAAATTAACATGCTGAAGAAGATTTTTATTGCCATCGCACTGAGTGTTTTAATGCTTCATGGTGTGCCACAGTCGATAAACTGGATGGCTGATGGTAACAGCTATACCACCCTTGAAAGTGGGAAAATAGTGAAAGTGGAATTGCCCTCGATGAAAAAAACAACATTGGTTGAAGCCGACCAGTTTATTCCCAAAGGATCTACACAGGCACTTTCGATAACGGGATATAAATGGTCCGCAGACTACAGGAAAATGCTTTTGAATGTCAAAACCGCCACGCTCTACCACAAGACAACCGGTGAGGTTTGGGTGTATAATACCGTAGACCATCAATTGTCTCAACTGGGAAAAGGCTTGCGACAGGATGGATTGATGTATGCTAAATTTTCTCCCGATGGGAATAGGGTAGCATATGTCTATCAGGATAAAAACAATGGCATAGTGGTTTATAATCTATATGTGGAAGACTTACGTTCGGGGCAAATAAAACAATTGACTTTTGATATCAAGGACCGGATCATCAATGGCACTTTTGATTGGGTGTATGCCGAAGAGTTGTTTTGCAGCGATGGATTTCGATGGAGCCCTGATGGTACACGCATTGCTTATTGGAATACGGATGCTTCGCAAGTTCGAAATTATCTGATGCTCAACACTACCGATTCAACCTATTCTTTCGTGGTGCCGGTGGAATATCCCAAGGCAGGAACCGATCCCTCTCCCGTTCGCATCGGGGTAGTCGATATTGCGAATGCAAAGACCCGGTGGGTCAACACCAGTGATGATTTGCGTCAGCATTATCTTACAAAGATGGAATGGGCCGATGACAATTCCCTTATCATTCAGCAGCTGAATCGCAAGCAAAATGAATCAAAGATTCTGGTTGCCAATGCCGGAACAGGTGAATGCAAAACAATCTGGTCGGATAATGATAAAGCATGGATTGATGTGGAGCCTTTCTGGAATGGGGGCGATAATACCGGCTGGGATTGGCTTGAAGGGAAAAAGGCATTCATCTGGGCCAGTGAAAAGGACGGATGGCGTCATCTTTACCGTATCGGAATGGATGGCAGTGAAAAGCTTATCACAAAAGGCAACTTCGATGTGATGAAACTATATCTCAGCGATGCAAAAGACAACATGGTTTATTTCAGCGCTTCTCCCGACAATGCGACACAGCGTTACCTTTATCGTACTAAGCTGGATGGCAGTGGCACGCCGGAGCGTGTGAATGCGAAAGAGCCTGAAGGAACCCATGCTTACACCGTATCGCCAAATGGGAAATGGGCCCGTCATAGCTTTTCGAGTCATTTGTATTATCCGGCTTCGGAATGGATCAGCTTACCGGGTTACAAACCGCTCGATGACAAAATGAGCATTGCAAAAAATCTGAAAGAAGATCCGATCGGGAAACAAATCTCCTTTTTCCAGGTGAAAACAGAGGATGGAATCGTGATGGACGGCTGGATGGCTAAGCCGAAAGATTTTGATCCGAATAAAAAATATCCCG
>JAUZOX010000759.1 GCA_030706265.1 Bacteroidota bacterium
AAAAGAGGAGCCCCGACAAACCAAATAAGCAAAGAGCACACAGCGTGATCATGTTCAACGTATCCATTGAAAACAAAGTTTCTGCCTGTTCAATTTTACCTATTTTACTTACAAAAAGGCCTGCCGGTAAAGAGAGGGCCTTTACAAAAAACGAAGGAAATATGCCGATCAGGATGATCAGGATAAGTCCTGCATACATGGGAATCAAAGTTCCGGTTCGTGCTTCTTTAACCGGTTCATTCAGTCCGGACCTTGTTGTACCCAGAAATACGGTCCCAAACGCCTTGGTGAAGCACAACAATGCCAGTCCTCCGATGAGCGCCAATCCGAAAATGCTGAAAATAATGGCCCATAATTGCACTAAGGGGGCATCATGCATCCCGGCGAGCATGCCGTTATAGATTAGAAATTCGGAAATAAAACCGTTAAAGGGTGGAAGACCGCAAATAGCGAGGGCGGCAATCAAAAACAGAAGGGAGGTGTGTGGCATTCGTTTACTCAATCCGCCCAGATGTTCAATATTCACAGTATGTGTAGCCTGGTACACATTGCCGGCCGAATAAAATAAAAGGGATTTGAATAAGGAATGGTTCAGGGTATGAAGGAGGGCGCCGGCAAAGCCAAGCATGCACAAAAGTTGACTTCCTGACCCCAGGCCAATACAGCCCAAACCAATTCCAATGCCGATGATGCCGATATTTTCTATGCTGTGGTAGGCAAGAAGTCGCTTTAGATTATGTTGCAGGATAGCCAGCATGACGCCATATATCCCAGAAATAATGGAAAAGAATAAAATGAGATAACCTGTGGTCATATAGTCACTCTTGATCAGAAGCAACATACGCAATATCCCGTAGATTCCAATTTTGATGATCACCCCCGACATGATGCCCGAGACATGGGCCGGGGCTGCCGGATGTGCATATGGAAGCCAGGTATGGAAAGGAACAAACCCGGCTTTGATTGCAAAACCTGCAAACAAACACAGAAACAATCCCAGGTCAGTGAGCAACGGATTCCGGAGCGAGAAGGCAGTGATTGCCGTAAAATCAAACGTGTTCATTTTTACGGCAACCCCGATAAACGGAAGCGTAAGCAGAAGGATTGAAACATGGGACTGGATCAGAAAATTGATCCCGGCTTTCAGGGTCCCCTTATTATAGTGTTCAAAAATGATCAGCAAGAATGAAGAAAGGGCCATGATCTCCCAGACGATCAGGAAGGCGAGGCTGTTTTGAATTGCGGTGATGGTGATCAATGATGCATGAGCCGAAATATATGCAATCCAGTGGATGGATAGATTGGTCCTTTGCGCTCTGTATGCTTTCATATAATGAAAGCCATAGATCGCGCCGGTAATGAAGGTGAAGTCGATGATCAGCATAAACCACCCCGACAAAGCATCGATCCTGACGGGTATCAATCCGGTGACGTATGACCCTGGAAATGTAAACAACGTGTTTGTTCCGGTCAAAGTCTTTAAAGCAATAAAACCCGACAGCACCGAATTCAAACATATTGTGATAATTGTGACCAATCCTTTCCATTTAGCACCGACAAAAGGAATCAGAATCATGGCAGTAATCGCCGTCAGGATAAATACTATTGCAAGTATCATTCTATAAAAATTAATCGTAAACTTAAAATTCCAAAAACAATAAAACGGGGATC
>JAUZOX010000076.1 GCA_030706265.1 Bacteroidota bacterium
AATTATTAAAATCATTGACGGACTATTTTAACAAGGCGCCAACGGTGTTGAAGCAGCGCCCTCTGGCTATTATTGTGCCCCATGCCGGATATGTCTTTTCGGGAGTTGTGGCTGCCGCCGGCTATAAGCAAATCGACCGCGATGCCGTTTTCAAGCATATATTCCTCATTGGCTCGAGCCATACGATGTATTTTGATGGAGCATCGGCCTATTCCATCGGCGACTTTATCACACCCCTGGGCAAGGTCAAAGTCGACAGCCTGACCGAATTGTTGGTCAGGAAGTATAGCTTCATTTCCAACGATGTCCGCCCCCATGTGAAGGAGCACGGTCTCGAAGTGCAGTTGCCCTTTCTTCAGTATTGGTTGCGAAAACCCTTTAGTATCGTGCCCATCATCATCGGTGGGGAATCTCCCGAGACCTGCCGTAAGCTGGGTGCAGCCCTGGCGCCTTACTTAAACAGCGACAATCTGTTTGTCATCAGTACCGACTTTTCGCATTACCCAGCTTATACCGATTCAAACATCTCTGACGCCATCATGGCCGATGCGGTTTTAAAGAACTCCACCAGGGAATTTTTGAAGGCAAAATACGCGGATGAGGGAAAAAATACGCCCAACCTGGTTACGGCAATGTGTGGTTGGACCTCTGTGCTGACCCTGCTCAATATTACCGAGAAACATCCTGAATTAGAGTACCGGAAAATACTGCACCGGAATTCGGGTGATTCGGAATATGGCGATAAAGTCAGGGTAGTTGGATATTATGCCATCGGTCTGACCCAAAAGAAAAACCCGGATCCTGCACAATTCAGCTTAACCAGCGAAGACAAAATCAACCTGCTCAAGATTGCCCGACAGACCATCGTGGAATATGTCAGGAACAACAAGATCCCGGTGATTGATAAAAAGCTGTTATCGCCGAACCTGATGACCCACACGGGAGCATTTGTCACCCTGACCGAAAAGGGAACGCTGCGGGGGTGTATCGGCAATTTCCAGCCTTCAGAGCCTTTGTACAGCGTCGTTCAATTAATGGCCATTGCGGCAGCCACTCAGGATTCCCGCTTTGATCCTGTGACATCTGCTGAAATCAACCGCCTGCATATTGAAATCTCGGTCCTCACCCCGCTAAAGAAAATCAAATCGATCGATGAAATCAAGCTGGGAACACATGGAATATATATTCAAAAGGGAAACCGAAGCGGTACTTTTTTACCACAGGTTGCAAACGAAACGCATTGGACTAAAGAAGAGTTCCTGGGGCATTGTGCCGAGGACAAGGCCCAAATAGGATGGAACGGATGGAAAGATGCCGATATTTATATTTTCGAAGCATTGGTATTTGGGGAATAAGTAAACCTATAATTAGGCCAGCATGATAAAGTGCCAATTTTTAAAAAACCAACAGACTATCAATCGCTCTGATTTTCGAACTTTTAAAACATGAACGACCCTTATTTTTTGTTACAGATTGGTGTTTTGACTTTGGTCCTTTACTTGTTGAGCTTCGTACTGGCCAGATTAGACATCATTTCCAGGGTTGTTCATCGTAAGATTTGGAACGCGGCATTGATCCTCGCTTTTCTGGTAACCGCAATTCTCGGTATCTTGCTTGCGATTCAGATCAACTATAAACTGGAGTGGCCCATCGTGAAGACATTGCTCAAATGGCATGTCAATTTTGGAATCGCATTGACCTTTATCGGGACCTTCCACTTATTATGGCACAGAAAGTATTATTATCATATTTTCAAACCGGCGGGGGACCATCCGGCTGAAAAAGTCCTTACCGAAACGGCCAGCCCTTTGAAGCTGAACCATCTTAATCTGTTGATACTCCTTTCAGGTTTCTTATCCACGGTCATCCAGGTCCTTTTCATTCGTGAAATCACGACGGTCTTTGAAGGCAACGAATTGATGATGGGGTGGACACTGGGGACCTGGATGCTGTTAACCGGCACAGGAGCTTTCCTGGGAAGATCGAAAAAGAATCCGGAAAAAGCATCCGGTATGTTGGATACCGCTTTTATCCTGTTGGCCTGCCTTCCCCTGATAATGGTTCCCTTGCTCGACATTCTGAAAACCAATATTTTCCCGCCGGGTGTCATGGTCAATCCGGTTCATTTTTTGCTGATACTGCTGATATTCCTTGCCCCGGTTTGCCTGATCAGCGGATATATCTATTCGATGCTCGTCAAGACACTCAGTTCCAGCGGCGGTGATTTCAGCAGGGTATATGCATTGGAAGCCGTAGGAAGTTTGATAGGCGGGGCAGTGGTTTCTTTTGTATTTGTCCAATGGCTCTCCGTGATTCAGTCGCTTATTGTGCTGGCGTGTGTATCGGGTATCGTTTTTGCTGTGATCCATCATAAAATAGGGTATTATATTGCGGTGGCAATCGCCCTGGCTATCCTGTTGTTCGTGTCCGGTGGGCTGAACAACACCCTGAAATCGTTCCTATTTATTCATCAGAAAGTGGTCGACAGCAAGGAGACCTTTTACGGAAACATCACCATTACGGAAAATGCAGGACAATATAATTTTTATGGAAACGGCTCCTTGTTATACACTACCGATAATATTGCCATCAACGAAGAGTTCACCCATTATGTGCTATTGCAGCACCGTCAGCCGGAAGAGGTCTTACTTGTATCGGGAGGTATTGGAGGAATGGTTGCTGAAATATTAAAATACAGCTCCGTCAAAGAGGTCGATTATGTTGAACTCAATCCCAGGCTAATCAGCATGGCGGGTAAATATAAACCGTTGCCTGCCGATAAAAGGGTCCACATACTATTCGATGATGGCAGACGTTATATTCAACACATCGGTAAGAAATACGATGTGGTGATTTTTGCCGTACCCGATCCTTCGAGTTTACAGATAAACCGATTTTACACGGATGAGTTTATAACGCTACTGAAACACAAACTTAATCCCGGGGCCATGATTTTATATGGCGTATCTGCATCAGGTAATTACATGAGTGCAGAGAAAATAGGAATAGAATCAACGGTATATCAAACCCTGAAAAACAACTTTCAACATGTTGAGATAATTCCGGGCGAAAGGGATTATTTTATTGCTTCCGATTCGGCGCTGAGGACCGATGTCGCGAAGCTCTCGGCTTCACGTAAGATTGAGACCCAATATGTCAATTCCTATTACATCGATGACCTGACATCCCAACAGCGGGGGGCTTTCATCAAGGCGAACCTCGTAGGCGGAAATAAACTGGACCTGGATGAAAAACCGTTGCCGGTCTTTTATCACACATTACAATTTATTTCCGAATATACCACCAGGGGGTGGACACTGATGGTGATTCCTGTGATCCTTTTGTTGCTGCCCTTATTTGTGATGCGACCGGTTGCTGCGGGCATGTACATCACCGGCCTCACCGCTTCTTCCTTTGAAATTCTGATCATCTTCACCTTTCAGACTTATTACGGTTATGTTTATTCGGCTATCGGAATCATCATTGCCATATTCATGGGTGGCCTTGCCTTGGGTTCAGTCTGCGCCAATCGTTTCAGCATTACCAGAAACCATTTTGTAGCCGGACAGGTATTGTTGGTGTTGTATGCCCTGTTTTTCCCGGTATTTTGGTTTTTGCAGAAAGGAATCAGCAATGACCTTACCGGACTGCTTTTGTTTTTTCTGATCACCGTTTTACTTTCGGCTATCACCGGTTTTCAATATGTGGCCGGGACCAGGTTATTGCCTGGAAGCTTTACACGAACTGCACCACTTTTATATGCTGTCGACTTAATCGGATCCTCGTTAGGGGCAATCGCGATATCAGTCATCCTGCTTCCCTTAATGGGCGTTATCAATAGTTGCCTTTTGGTTGCCGGTTTTAACTTACTCCTGGCTATCATAAATTCCCTAAGGGAAAACTGACACCCGCATGAACTGTTGTTACTTTACTTTTTATCAATCAAAAGAAATGAAAACGATTAGCAAACGAGAATTCATAAAAAAGAGTGCTTACTGTATAGGAGGGGTATTTTGTATGAAACTTTTCAATGATGCCGAAATGGGAGAAAACAATCAATTGTGGAAATGGAGCCGTGAGGCCATTTTCTATTCCGTTACCCCAAGGGGGGTAAAATGCGGAATATGCCCGAATGAATGCACCTTGCGTCCCGGGGAGACCAGCATTTGTCATAACAGGGTAAACTACAATAATAAACTTTATACGATTGCCTATGGTGATCCCTGTGCCGTTCACATCGATCCCATCGAGAAGAAGCCTCTCTTGCATTTCCTGCCACAGACCCGGGCATTCTCTATTGCGACGGCGGGCTGTAATTTTGCCTGCCTGAACTGCCAGAACTGGGACATCTCCCAGACCAGTCCAAAGGAAACGCGGAATGAGGACTTGATGCCCGAAAAGGTTGTGGAGGAGTGTCTTAAAAACAATTGTGCTTCTATTGCTTATACCTATGCCGAACCGGTTTCGTTTTACGAATATGTTTATGATACAGCCAAACTGGCCCATGCCAAAAACATCAGGAACGTGTTTATTTCCAATGGTTACATCAATGACGAGCCGCTGAACAAACTTGCACCCTATCTGGATGCGGCTAACATCAACCTGAAGTCGTTCAGCAATGCCATTTATCTCAAGCTCAATGCCGGCACGCTGCAACCGGTGCTGAACACCTTGAAAACCCTTAAGGCGCACAAGGTATGGCTCGAAATTACCAACCTGATTGTTCCATCATGGACCGATGATTTTGAAATGATCAGGCAGATGTGTGAGTGGCTCGTCGCAAATGGCTTTGCTGAATACCCGCTTCATTTCATCCGGTTCTTCCCGATGTATAAGTTAACCCAGTTGCCGATAACCCCCATCTCTGCACTTTTAAGGGCAAGGGAAATTGCGGAAAAGGCAGGTTGCAAATATGTGTATGTGGGCAATGTACCCGAAACTGGTACCGAAAACACCTTCTGTCCCAAATGCAAGAAACTGCTGGTGGAACGAAAGGGTTATGCCCTTCTTACAATGAATATTGTCAAGGGGAAATGCAAATTTTGCGGTTATGGCATCAACGGGGTATGGTCATAAGGGAACTGCATTGTAATCGGGAGGAAGTGAAACTGAAAATGCTTTTAAACATAGGGACGGCCAAAAGGAGCGTCCCTGCTTTTGAAATAACCCTTGTGAATGAGGCGGCTATGGCGGATCCGGCATTGATATTGACATTTGGGGAAACAATCCACATATTCAAAAAATGGTGTAAACTCATTATGAATCAATTAATAGCTAAAAATGCAGCGTATAAATAAAGTTTAAATAACCTTTTTCGGTTTAACCTGCCCTCAATCGAATATAATTTTGCACCAGATTTAATTTTAAGTCTTTTAAATGAAAAGTTCATCTTTTAAAAACGAAAAATCATGTCAAAAACACAAGATTCAAAGAAAAACGAAAAAAAGGAACCCTTGAAGACGCTTAAAGAAAAAAGAGAAGCCAAAAAGGAAAAGAAAGCAAAAAAAGAAGGAGAAGAATAGTTTGTTTATGCATGTTACGCGAGGCCATATGACGAGTGCCGATACCGACATCGAAACTGTCATAGGTCAATAGACAAGCAGGAAAAATCATCATATTCATTTAAGTCGTTCATTAGGGCTGGAAAATTAAGTTGTAAATTAGATAAATATTTTAAATAGAGGGTTTTAAGTAACCGGGTAAGATGGCAAGTGGTTACAACCTAAAAGCGCAAGCAAAGCCATAATGAACAGGAGGTCCTTTTCGACCTCCTTTTTTTTTAGGGGAGTTCCATGTCTGTTCTTCAGCATCGGTTTTGGAGATAGGGCATATCTTTTGTCTTTGAAAATATGTAGTCACCATCAATGATAATGACTGGAAATGTATTGCATATTCGCCTAAATATCACTATCTTTGAGATTCATCCGGGCCTTATAGTGATGTAAGGATTACGGACTAAAAAAGCTTTTGTTTCAGTTATTGAAATCATATTGAAGGAGGGCTCTACCATGAACCAAAATAACAACAGTTTTGCAGTTTTGATCTTTTTTGTAATCATGTTACTGGGCGCTGCTTTTGCCTACTTGCTGTATGGTGCAGCGCCACACGTGGGTTACATGTGGATTCTGTGTACTACTTTTATCATTGCCCTGATCGTATCTGCAGCCATTAAAGTTGCGGACCAGTGGTACAGGGCCGTCGTATTGCGGTTAGGCCGTTTCCATACTTTAAGGGGACCCGGATTGTTTTTCATTATCCCGGTCATCGACAGCATCCCTTATTGGATCGACATTCGGGTAATCACGACCTCTTTCACGGCAGAAAAGACCCTCACCAAAGATACCGTACCGGTCAATGTGGATGCGGTGCTGTTTTGGAAGGTTCTCGACCCCAAAAAGGCGGCCCTGGATGTAGCCGAATATAGAGGAGCCATTAGCTGGGCATCCCAGACTGCCCTGCGTGATGTCATCGGCAAAACCATGCTTTCGGACATGCTGGAAGGCCGTGACAGGATCAGCAACCTGTTACAGAAAATCATCGATGAACGTACCGAACCGTGGGGTATCAATGTGATTTCAGTAGAAGTCAAAGACGTATTGATTCCACCGGCCCTTGAGGATGCCATGTCCATGCAGGCACAGGCCGAACGCGAGCGGCAGGCCCGTGTTATTCTTGGCGATTCGGAACGACAGGTGGCCGAGAAGTTTGGGGAAGCAGCCTTAACCTATTCCAACAATCCCACCGCTTTTCATTTGCGGGCTATGAATATGCTTTATGAGGGATTGAAGACAAACTCCACAATTGTCATAGTGCCAAGTTCGGCGGTTGAATCCATGCAACTGGGCGCTCTTTCAGGAATAACGGCACTGTCGATGGAAGCCGAAAAGGAAAAAGGGAAGAAATGAGGTAATTTATTAAGGAGGGGCGGCCGTAAATGCTGCCCTTTTTGTGACAGGAAATTAGCTCAAGGCCTCCTAACTGGTTATAGGGTATTTTAAAAAAGAATATCCTGAATTTATGAAGACCAATCCATCTGAATCATGATTCGATAGAACGAATTATTTTGCAGGGATTACCGTATGCCACGACATGATCAGGAATGTTTCGGGTCACCACAGATCCGGCACCGATAACGGAACGGGCCCCTATCTCAATCCTGTCGAATACATTGACCCCCATTCCGATTTGGACTCCTTCGTTAATTTTCACAAATCCTGCGATATTTACGCCGGGGTTAATTGTGACATAGTCCCCAAGTTCTGTGTGGTGACCAATAGAGGCATTTCGGTTAATAGAAACAAAATCACCAATGGTTGAAAATGCTGCTATCGAGACCATACTGTTGATATGGGCCCCTCTGCCCAGAATGGTGGTTGATGATATAAATGAAAATTTGTTGATGATATTGATGAATTCCAACTGGAAACACTGATATAGCGCTGTTAACTTTCTTTTTAAATCCGGCTTTGTGACGCCTAAAAAACAAGGGGCTTCCCGGTCGGCTTCCTCCAATAAGGGTTTAAGTGTGATATCGAATAGGGGATTTCGAAAAGGGATCAAATCTGTCCGGTTCAGATTGTTGATGACCCGTATGCTGGGATACAGGTTGTTTGATGCCAGATTATCGAAGATCATCGTGAGCGTGGGTTCTCCAAGACCCAAAATATTAAGACTTGTTATCCCAGTATCCTCCATTATTTTCGTTATTCCCATAACCCAATTTTTTCAGTTTCGTAGATTTCATGATTTCCATGCCTAATTCATTGGAAAGCCGGTGAATTCGTTTAATCAGATCGATGTTTTTGGCCTTTACGTTTTCCTGATAATATATGTTGTCTTCCACGCCAACACGAACGCCGTCCGCTTCCATCAGCCCCATGACATTGGACTTCAGCTGTGCTTTTCCGATGCCCCCAAGACAGATTTTTGCATTATCCGGGAAATGATTTTTGATATCCGCAATGGTCGAAGCTTCTATCCCGGCATTGAATAAGTTTCCTAAAATGACATTGATATACAACGGACCCACCAAAATATCCTGCTTTTGCAAATAGGAAGTGTATTTCAACATACCGGAATCAAAGCATTCAATTTCAGGATGGACCCCATACTGATACATTTGATTGATCAACCAAACAATCGTTTCAGGATCATTGACCGAAGCCGACTTTGGAAAATTCATAGACGACATCGTAAGGGAGCCCAGATCGGGATGAAGACTGAGTACTTCAGCACGGAGATGCCGATCCGTAAAATACCTTCCACTCAATGAAACACAGATTACCAAATCCGGATTATGCTTTTTGATGCCTTCGATGATCAATTGATAATATTCCAGTTTATAGGTATTGAGCCCGGCATTGTCTCTGGCATGCAGATGCACCAAGGTGATTCCAATTTCTGCACAAGCCAGCACCTCCTCTATGATTTCGTTGTAAAAAATGGGAGCCAATGAATTTTCTTTGGTCGTCTGAGTCCCGGTCGGACATAAATTAATGATCTTTTCCATCTTTTTAGCTTCTAAAATCTCCGTATTTACATAAACAATTTTTTTAAAAAAAATGTTCCATACTGAATTGCATAAATAGATGATTTGAATATCATTATAGACAGTGAGGCGCTTTAGTGGGATTGTAATTTGGCTAAGTCAAAATTTTGAAAATGATGTATAAAATGGATATATTTGCTTCATGATAATCAGAAAAGCCGATATGATCAATTTTTTGGTGAGAGCTCTATTTATGGCGCTTTTCTGTCTTATGCTTTCGGGGTTCCGGAATCTTTCGTTTCAGGAGGATAACAGTTTGGTTAAAAATGATTGGATGACCCTTGTGGCCAACGGTTCAATGAATGCAGTTCCATCGGATGCCATTCGGCTTCCCTTATTTGAGAAGAGCTGGGTTTCTTTTGTTGACCACTCAAACGTGACGTTTTTCAATGCACGCCTGATGGTATTTGCCAATGATGAAAAGACAACCCAACGAATCAGATCCCTTCAAAAAATTATACCACCGATAAAAACCACTCTTGTTTGCGGGTTTTATTATCATCTGTTTCCTATCGACAACGAGGTCCCACCGGCTTTAAGTTAAATTGCATTTGCATGATGATGATATTGTTATATCCTACCATGCAAAAGGGTACAACTGTTTTTTAACTTAAAATCTTTAAACAATGCAAACGATTATAAAATCACTTCTCGCAATATTGTTTTGCGGGTTTATCTCTATGTATCATGCCACCGGCCAGATAACAAATAAAACCATTCTGATTCAATCAATTGATAAAAAGGTCGCTTTATCTTCTCTTTCAAAGTCTGCC
>JAUZOX010000760.1 GCA_030706265.1 Bacteroidota bacterium
GGGACCGGTCAAGATCAGATCGGAGGCTTTGGTTGAAAATAGCGTCAGGTCGAGCGATAAACGGTCATCGCATAATTTTGAATTCATGCCCAATTCTACATTGCCTGCTTTTTCAGGCTTTAATGTTGCGTTGGCAGGTGGAAAATAGAATAGCTCTCCGATGGTCGGGTTTCTGAATCCGCTTGAATATAGCCCCCTGAGGAAAGTATTTTTACAAACGGTAAAAGTTGCTCCCACGGAAGGACTGGTTGTGAATCCAAATAAGCTGTGATGGGTGGTTCTTAAGCCGGCATTGAATAAAAGGGATTCTCCTGCTTTTTGCTGCATTACCAGAAAGGCACTTTGCTCCGTTTGCCTGATCCAGACATCATTCAACGGGGAGGTTGGAAATCCGACAGGTGAGCCTTTTCCGCCATACCACTTTGTTTCGGTACCGGCCAGTATCGAATTGCCTTTGAAAGGAGAGAGTTGTTCTTCAAGACGTGCACCTCCCAAATAGTCGGTCGAATTCCATCCGTCTGAAAAATGGTTCACACCTTCCTGGTAATAGATCGTGAGCCCCCCTTTTAAATTATGATAATCGTTGGTTACCTTGTAAGAAGCCAGCGTGCGGTGTACATGCGTCACGGTTACCGTTGGATTGGAATCGTAGATTGAGCCCGGATCATTTGTCGTGGCATTGGAACGGTAGACAGAAAGAATTCCCTGGTAATGTGTTGAGAAATTTTGTCCGTACCGCAGGAAATAATCATCATTGTCGAAGGCTGAATTAGCCCTGAATCCGTCGGTAGCATTATGGGAATATCCGGCCTGGATGAAATAGCCATCCCTTGCGATGGATCCTGAAAATGTCCTTTTTACTGTTCCGTATGAACCCCATTGCATGGAGGCTATCAGGTTTTGTGTATTGGGCACAGGATTAGCGGAAATAAAATTGATGGCGCCTGCAAGTGCACTGCCGCCATACTGAAGGGAAGAAGGGCCTCTGAGGACCTCTATCCTGTCAACATTGGATTGTTCGATGGCATCTGAAAGCGGGTGACCAAAGAGTCCCATCATCATTGGAACGCCATCGATAAGGATTTGAGTCGAGGAGTTCGAGGAACTCATCAAACCCCGCATGGTTATCTTGCCTGAAGCTAAAGGTCCTGCACCTGTTCCCATGATTCCTTTTCCGGTGATAAAGAGTCCGGGTGTCGTTTGTTCGGCTTCACTCAACAAATCCAGCTTTGGGGAAATCTGAAGGGCGCTTTTATTGATAATGGAAACAGATGCGGGTAATAACTTCCGGCTGTCTAAAGAGTTTTGAGATTGAATTACCACTTCCTTAAGTTTGATCACGGCAGAGTCTTTCTTTTGTTGGGCATATATGCCAATAGGAGAAAGCAAAGCCAGCATGAGGGTAAGCAAGGGTAAAATGCACTGGGCCTTAATATTAAAGGTGCTGTTTTTTAGGTTCATGGGGTGCGTAAACATAGCACGGGCAGTATAAGTGTAAGCGCATTTATACTACCCGTTAGATTAGAAAATAAATTTTATATTAGCCAGGGAACTTTAAAACAAGGCTCGTTATAGAGGCAGTAATCGGCATTCCCGTTAACGGCAAAGGTTTTTATTGAGGCTGCTTTTGCAAGCAATTGTTTTGCATAGGTAATAGTCGTACC
>JAUZOX010000761.1 GCA_030706265.1 Bacteroidota bacterium
AAAGATACACACCATAAAATAATCTGCCTATCCCGTATTGAAGGAAACAGCCTAAGCTTTTATTTCCATAACAATCCGTTTCTGCAGCAGTCTTCGAATGAAGGGGACCGGATGGTTTTTTATAATACCGGAACGAATGGAAAACAGGGATACACTGTAAATTTGAAGACCTTGAAAATAGAACGGATTACCAATCAGAATGCGCCCATGACAGGTGAGATTGTGGGTCATAAGAGTCATAACATCTATTACCAGAAAAAGGATAGCGTTTTTGTCTCCAATATCGATACGAAAAAGACCCGGCTTGTCTTTGTGTTTCCTGCTGACTTTAAGGCAAGTATCTCGACACTGAATGCCGATGAAACCATGCTGGCAGGTGGTTGGGCAGCTGATGAACAAAAGGAAATCTTACGGAAATACCCTGAGAAAAGTCAATTCTTCAACCGGATATTTGATGCCCATGCCCTGAATAAACTCTTTACGATAAATATTAAAACCGGGGAGTTAAAGAAAATCCATGAAGAAAAGACCTGGTTGGGTCATATCCAGTTTTCTCCTACTATTCCGGATCTATTGATGTTCTGTCATGAAGGACCCTGGCAGAAGGTTGACCGTATATGGACGATAGATATCAAAACAGGCCAGGTTCAGCTCATGCACAAAAGAACCGTTGACAATGAAATTGCAGGTCATGAATTCTTCAGCTCAGATGGAAAGACCATTTGGTTCGATGATCAGGTACCCCGCAGTGAGAATTTCTTCCTGACCGGGAGCAATGTAAAAGATCATTCCGAAAAGCATTACCGGATGACCCGCGACGAATGGTCTATTCATTTTAACGTCAATCGGGATCAGACATTGTTTGCCGGTGATGGTGGAGATCCTGGACAAGTTGCGAAGGCAAAAGACGGAATGTGGATTTATCTGTTTCGTCCCAAAGGAGATCATTTTGATGCCGAAAAACTGGTTAACATGAAATACCATAACTACAAGCTCGAACCCAATGTACACTTTTCACCCGATGGTAAATGGATCATTTTCAGGGCAAACTTTGAAGGCGTAGAAAAAGTATATGCTGTTGAAATCGCTAAAACCGTTCAAAAATAGCGTTATTCATATAGCAGAAATGAAAAAGGGTGTAAGTGTTGGTTCACTTACACCCTTTTTCATAATGAGACTTTCTCAAATTCCAAAACATCATTTTTTATCCGCACTCCACCTGGCAAAAAAGTCAAATATGGGATTCTCAGTGACTTAAAATTACTTTTGACACATCCTTCGACATAGTAACATTCGCTTTTAAAACTTTTGGTGAAAATATTTCGGATTTCAATCAAAGGAAGGGCTTTTAAAATGCCCATTATGTCCGTGAGGAACGTATACGTTCTTATGGATTTAAGTGCGTTGTATTCAGGTCCATCAATTTGCCTGCGGGTGGTAATGACCGGAAAACAGCCTCAGATTACCACCCCAATACCCTCTTTCTTTATCCCTTTAATTCAGGGAGTATAGGGGGCTAACCGGTATTTGACTAGTACCTGCTTCCTTTTAGATAAGTATTTACTCCCTCGCACGGGACTAGTTAAAGAGAATGTAGTTAGTAGTCATATACCAGTTAGTGTAGAAATGAAGGAGAATAAAAGGGGGGTAGGGTCGTGATAAAA
>JAUZOX010000762.1 GCA_030706265.1 Bacteroidota bacterium
ACCCATTCCCCGGGGGCTGCCGGTGGATCTGATCATACTTCTTTCTATAATAAAGGGATTCCGGTATTTTTCTTTTTCAGTGGCATGCACTATGATTATCATACTCCATCCGACAAAGCTGACAAAATTAATTATCCCGGAGAATCCAATATCCTGGATATGGCCTTTGACCTGGCTAAAGTGATGAGTACATCTAAACCGTTAATCTATAAGCAGGTAGCAAATCAAATGAGTACCGGAACTCATACTTATAAGATCGCATTGGGAATAATGCCTGATGTATCAGGAAGCCGTAACGATGGAGTAGAGGTACTGGATGCCCGCAAGGGAGGGCCTGCAGAACAGGCCGGCATCAAGAAAGGCGATTTCATTATTTCTATCGAAGACAAAGAAGTCCACAATATCATGGAATACATGAACCGGCTCAATCTCCTGAAGAAGGGGGAAAAGGTCAACGTTGGCATCAGGCGTAACGGCGCAAAGATGAATATTGTCGTTCAACTATAAATTCTACATTTACTTATATGATTCCTTTTTTCACAAGACCACTGTTCCTGAAATTTGTAAAATTCGGAGTTGTCGGATTTAGTGGCATGTTTGTTGACTTTGGCTTTACTTACCTGACTAAAGAATATCTTAAAGTACAAAAATATATTGCCAACGCCATTGGCTTCACCCTGGCTGCCACGAGCAATTATTACCTGAACAGGATATGGACCTTTCATAGCCATAATCCCAATATAGGCTGGGAGTATTCGAAATTTTTACTGGTTTCTGTAATGGGGCTGGGGATTAGCACCTTGATCATCTATATTCTGAATGGAAAGTTCAAGATGAATTTTTATATCGCCAAGGTATTTGCTATCGGAGGAGTGACGCTTTGGAACTTCTTTGTCAATATCATGTTTACGTTTACAAGTTAGTTCCGGATTGCAGGTCGTTACTTTCTCGTTCCCTTCCGAACAGAAAGAGCGAACCAAAGAAGGCTATGAAGTTGAGCCCCGCCTGGTGGTGGATCGTATCTTCTGTTAACATGGACAACAGCATGATACATAAGAAAGCCACGAAATATTCATCACGGAACTTGCCTAGTTTACACGCAGGATATATCAACCAGAATATGAAAAAAAACATCCCGGCAATACCAAAAGCAACACCCATGTATAGGTATTGATTGTGTGAGGTGCCTCTAAAACCTGGTTCCAGTTTTGAATGGCTTTGGTTAAATTCGTTTGTAAATGCATCCATCACGTCACCGGTTCCAACTCCGGTTAACCAGTTTCGTTTTATGATGGACCAAGCGGCCTTCCAATATTCAAGACGTTGCAGTTCGGGCTTCCCATTGGCATCGCCTGTCTTGAGATACCGTTTGTAGTCGATGAAAAAGCCTTCAATCCTGGCCGAAAGATTGAAAGGCTGCAGTAGTCCGGGATTGGCAACTCCCTTTTCTATTGCCACGATCTCATCCGGAGTCAATTTGGATAAACCGACCGAATCTTTACGATATCCCTTCGCGTTGAGATAACGAATAATCGTATATCGAAGTTCTTCTCCCTGCAGATTTTTCCCATTATAATCCAGCCTGCTTCGTTTGTTCCAGTTTGCTTTCAATTCCTTTTCGCAAAGAAACAACCCGACATATTGTCCATCCTCGAC